>DRLG01000150.1 GCA_011053135.1 Chromatiales bacterium | reverse complement strand
CGGTATGTCGATTGATGAGTTTGCCGTGTGCATTCGTGAAAGTGACAGCGCAACGCTAACGCGCCTGCCCGGCGTCGGTAAAAAGACGGCCGAGCGCCTGATTATTGAGATGCGCGACCGCCTCGACAAGCTCTTCACTCATGCGACAGGCGGTGGTGGGGCCGGCGTGTCGGCTGCCGATAGTGCTCGTGAGGCCCCAATGCGAAAAGATGCTGTGGCCGATGCGGTGAGCGCGCTTGCGGCACTGGGCTATAAGGCCGCGGAGGCGAGCCGCATGGTGCGCGTAGTGCAGACGGAAGGGCTGGAGAGTGAAGCGATTATTCGCGCAGCGCTGCAGGCGACGGTGATCAAATGAGCGGTGTTGTAACAGATGATTGAGACAGACCGCATGATCAGCGCGACCTCGCAGGGGGGGGATGACGAGGCGATCGACCGCGCCATTCGTCCGACCAGGCTGGCGGATTATGTCGGTCAGCCCGCCGTGCGTGAGCAGATGGCGATCTTTATTGAAGCGGCGCGCGGTCGTGGTGAAGCGCTGGATCATACGCTGATCTTCGGCCCGCCCGGGCTGGGTAAGACCACGCTGGCCAACATCATCGCCAATGAGGTCGGGGTCAATCTGCGCCACACCTCCGGCCCAGTACTGGAGCGCCCCGGGGACCTTGCCGCACTGCTGACCAATCTGGAGCCACGCGATCTGCTCTTTATCGATGAGATCCACCGCCTCAGCCCCGTTGTCGAAGAGGTGCTCTACCCGGCAATGGAGGATTATCAGCTCGATATCATGATCGGCGAAGGGCCAGCGGCGCGATCGATCAAACTCGACCTGCCACCATTTACGCTGGTCGGTGCCACCACCCGTGCCGGCTCATTGACCGCGCCGCTGCGGGACCGCTTCGGCATCGTGCAGCGGCTGGAATTTTATAGTGATGACGACCTTTGCTCGATCGTGACCCGCTCAGCGCAGATTATTGGCGTGGAAATGGCACCGGCAGGGGCGCGGGAAATTGCACGTCGTTCGCGCGGCACACCACGTATCGCCAATCGCCTGCTGCGGCGGGTGCGCGACTACGCCGAAGTGAAGGCCGATGGGCGGGTGAGCGCCGAAGTGGCCGACCGCGCCTTAACCATGCTCAACGTCGATCCGTGCGGTTTTGATGCGATGGATCGCCGCCTGTTGATGACGATAATCGAAAAATTCGATGGCGGCCCGGTGGGTGTCGATAGTCTGGCGGCGGCGATTGGCGAAGAGCGCGGCACGATAGAAGATGTGCTGGAGCCTTTTTTAATTCAGCAGGGTTTTATTATGCGCACCACGCGCGGGCGGCAGGCGACACGCCACGCCTATCAGCACTTTGGCTTAACGCCGCCACCGCGTGATGACCTTAGAGAAAATATGGAACTCCCTGGCGAGTCGTAGCGACCACCCTCTTTATTGCCAGATCTTTGTGACATCGGCCTCGTTTTTATGAAATTATCGCGGTATGATACTGCCCCATATGTTTCACAGGACTGCGCTGTTTAAAATAGACTTCAACAGTCGCGCGCTCACTTTTCTGAGTGCGGAGATGATGCACCCCTCCTGTTTTACCAGACACCTTTTACCAGAATAATTGACGGAGATCGCTTGTGACCGCTGATATGTCGTTGCTACACCTGATTACCGGCGCGAGTTTCCTCGTGCAACTGGTGATGCTACTACTGTTATTGATTTCGCTTGCGTCGTGGGCATTGATCTTCCGTAAACGCAAAGAGATCAACGACGCCAAGGTGGCCGTCGATGCGTTCGAATCACGCTTCTGGTCGGGCATCAGCATGGATGAGCTTCACAAGCAGGTCACCGCCAAACCGGATGAGATGCAGGGCGCCTCGGCGATCTTTGAAGCGGGTTTTCGCACCTTTGTGCGCCTGCATCAGCAAGAGGGAATTGAACCACGCGAAGTGCTCGATGGCACGCAGCGAGCGATGCGGGTGGTGATGAATCGAGAGATCGACCAGCTAGAGAGCCACCTGCCATTTCTCGCCACAGTCGGTTCGACCAGCCCGTATGTGGGGCTGTTTGGTACCGTGTGGGGCATCATGAACTCTTTCCGTGCGCTGGGAAACGCCAATCAGGCAACCCTGGCGATGGTTGCGCCCGGCATTGCCGAGGCGTTGATCGCGACCGCAATGGGGCTATTTGCGGCAATCCCTGCCGTGGTCGCCTATAACCGTTATGTCAGCGATGTTGACCGCCTGGTGAACCGTTACGACAACTTCCTTGAGGAATTTTCGTCGATCCTGCATCGTCAGGCCCATAGCTAGGTGCAAGGCTGAAATGAATGCAATCTCATTAGTGTGGGGGGCAGATGTCGAATACTAAGCGTGCTCGCAGGCGACCGATGTCCGAGATCAACGTCGTACCCTATATCGATGTGATGCTGGTGCTGTTGATTATCTTTATGGTGACCGCACCGCTGATGACCCAGGGGGTAAAGGTTGACCTTCCGCAGGCGACAGCCGAGCCGGTAGAGCAGACAGAGAAAGAGCCACTGATCGTATCGATCGATGTCGATGGACTCTATTATCTGAATGTAGGTGAAGATCCCAAAAAAGGGATCGACCATGAGCTGTTAGTGCAGCGAGTGGCGGCTGTGTTGCGTTACCAGCCCGGTACGCCAGTGCTGGTGCGTGGTGATGCTGCAGTCAACTATGGTGCGGTGGTCACCGCTATGGCGCTGTTACAGAAGGCGGGTGCGCCGAGTGTAGGGTTGGTGACCGATGTACTTGATGAATAATTCGTTTTCGGAAAAGGGCGCAGCTGCTTGAACGCGCAGAAAAAAGTGATCGTCAGTGACGAATCGTTTATAAAGCGAGTGGTGAGCTCGCCGCGCTTTTTATTTTATTCGATTCTGATTCATGTGGTTTTTGTGGCGGTGATTGTGCTCAGTCTTGACTGGAATACAAAGGCGAAGCCAACCCCGCATGTGATTCAGGCCACCGCCGTGGATGAGTCGAAGATCAAGGCAGAGATGGAGAAGTTGCGTCTCGCCGATGAGAAAAAGAAACAGCTGGCGGATGCGCAGAAGAAAAAACTGGATGATGCTAAAAAGGCACGCCAGCGCGAAGAGAAACGGCTCGCCGATCTGAAAAAGAAACGGGAGGCCGAACGCCGTAAGCTGCAGGCCGAAGAGAAAAAACGTAAGGCTGCTGAAAAGAGACGCAAAGCGGAAGAGAAGCGGCGTAAAGAGGTGGAGAAGAAACGTAAAGAGGCAGAAAAGAAGCGGGTTGCCGAAGAGAAACGCCTTAAACAGCAGAAGCAGGAGCAGCTCAAAAAACTGAAGGCGGAAGAGGCGCGGCTTGAAGAGCAGATGCGGCGTGAGGAAGAGCAGCGTATCAAAGCAGCCGAAGAGCGCAAAAAGCAGCAGGAACGCGAGCGGATACGAAAGGAAGAGGCGCGCATTCGCCAGCAGCAGATGGCCGAAGAGCAGCGCCGCCTCGACGCCGCGCGTGAACGTGAGTACCAATCGATTGTTGACAAGCATGTCGAAATCATTCGCCAGAAGATAACCAGAAACTGGCTACAGCTACGCCCCGCAGGTTCTGTTGCTGGCCTGGCCTGTACCGTGCGGGTGCGTATCATCCCCGGTGGGGGTGTGCGCGATGTGCAGATTACCAGGAGTAGTGGTGATGCGGTGTTTGATCACTCGGTTGAGAGAGCGGTGAAGAAGGCTGAACCATTGCCTTTGCCTGCAGATCGTGCGCTATTTGATCGTTTTCGTGACCTTGAGTTTATTTTTAACCCTGAGGATTAGATGTTGAAAGTTATCTTGCGACACTTATTATTGTTGATGGTCTGTGTGGGCAGTAGTGCTCAGGCGGTGTTGACGATTGAGATCACACAGGGAGTCAAAGGGGCGATGCCGATTGCGGTCGTTCCTTTTGGCTGGGAAGGGCCGCTGCACAAGCCGCCGGTGGATATCGCAGAGATCGTGACCGCCGACCTTCATCGTAGTGGCCGTTTCTCTCCGTTGCCAGAGTATGACATGCTGGCAAGACCGACAGATCCTTCGAAGGTGAATTTCCAGAACTGGCGTACACTGGGCGTTGAAAGCCTCGTAGTAGGGAAGATTCGTGCGACCACAAATAATCAGTACATTGTTCAGTTTGTGCTATTTGATGTCTTTCGCAGTACGCAGATTACAGGTCAGACCTTTCATGTTGGAAAGGTGAGTGACCTGCGCAAAACAGCGCACCAGGTAAGTGATATTATCTATGAGGCACTGCTGGGTGAGCGCGGCGCCTTTGATACCCGAATCGCCTATGTGACTCAGTCACGAGGGCCGTCTGGTAAACCGCGTTATTCGCTGCAGGTGGCGGATGCCGATGGCCATGGACCTCAGGCTATTCTTAATTCCAGTGAGCCGTTGATGTCACCTTCGTGGTCGCCCGATGGTAAAAAACTCGCCTACGTCTCTTTCGAAGGGGGGCGTCCCGCGATTTATACCCAGGACGTCCGTTTAGGGAAGCGCGAAAAGATTTCAGGGTTTCGCGGTATTAACGGTGCTCCAGCGTGGTCACCAGATGGAACGCGGCTGGCGCTGGTGCTATCCAGAGACGGCAGTCCTGATATCTATGTGATGAATCTCCTGAACAAAAAATTGACACGTCTGACTCGCAGCTACGGAATCGATACAGAGCCCGTTTGGACTCCGCGGGGAGATGCGATAGTATTTACCTCCGACAGAGGGGGGAAGCCTCAGCTCTATAAAGTTACACTCGCAGGACGTCAGGTACAGCGCCTGACGTTTGAAGGGGAATATAATGCACGCGCGGCGCTGTCACCGGATGGGCGTCTGGTTGCGATGGTTCATGGTAGTGGTAACCGTTATCGGATTGCAGTGATGGATCTGGAAAATGGCGCAATGCAGGTACTGACGGATACTTCATTAGATGAGTCGCCAAGCTTTGCGCCGAATGGTAGCATGATCATCTATGCGACCGAGAGCCGGAACAAGGGAGTTTTATCTGCGGTATCCGTTGATGGCAGGGTACGTCAACGGCTAGTGCTGCAAGAGGGTGATGCGCGCGAGCCTGTTTGGGCGCCGTACGTTAGATGAATAAACAAGCACGAAGCACGCAATATTAATAAATTTAGGAGTGATTGATGAATATTCTCAGAAAGGCACTGATCCTGGTTGTACCTGTTATGTTTCTGGCCGGCTGTGCCAGCGCACCAACAGATACGACTGATGAGGGGCTTGGTACTGATAGCAGCATAGAGAGTAGTGGTACAGAGACTGGATTTGGAACTACCAGCGGCAGTGACGACAGTGGTAGTTCAGCTCAAGCGATGGGTTTGAGTGGTAGCAGTGATATCAGCAGTTCAGCTTTCTCGCTAGATGATAGTGATCCTGCTAACCTGCTTAACAAACGGGTGATCTATTTTGATTTTGATCGCAGCAAGGTTAAATCTGAATACGAAGAGATCATCGCAGCACATGCGACCTATCTCGCCAACAACCCTGGTGCTCGGGTAAGACTCGAAGGGCATGCCGATGAGCGCGGTTCGCGTGAATATAACATCGGCCTGGGTGAACGCCGTGGCAACTCAGTTGCACGCCATCTTGGCCTACAGGGTGCGGCCCGCAACCAGCTGGATGTTATCAGCTACGGTGAAGAGCGCCCCGTGGCACTTGGGCACGATGAAGAGTCATGGGCGCTAAACCGCCGTGTTGAAATCGTTTACACCAAACAGAAGTAGGGGATAGCAGACGTTGAGCATGGTGAGCCGCAAGCGGTCAGGTTATGCCGTATTAATGGTGGTGGTCGGCGCTTTAGGTTTTCACTCCGCAGCCTCTGCGCGGGATGGGCTGCCGCCGATTCATGAATCCTCCGCTTCAAATGTGGCCGCCACACCGCCGCCAACGCCGACGTTTTCCGAACGTAAGCTGCCATTAGAGCAGCGTCTTATCCGCCTCGAACGGATGGTGGATAATCGCACTCTGCTTGAGATGCTTTCTCGCATTGAAGATATGCAGGCAGAGGTGCAGACGATGCGTGGTGAGCTGGAGATGCAGCGCCATGAGTTTGAAGGGATTAAGCAGCGTCAGCGCGATCTCTATCTTGATATCGATCGCCGCATTCTGCAGCTAGAGAAGTCAGTTAGTCAGGTGAAATCAGCGCAGGCAGCGCCAACTGCGGGCTTTTCTTCGCAGGCAGCCACGGCAGCAGCTGCGCCTGTGGCTGCGGCCCCTGCAGTACCGTTTACATCGGCACCGGCTGAGCTGCCTGCGCTGGGCGGCGGCAGTGGGCAGTCACCGCCGCAGGTGGCACCTGTCGCTACGGTTGATCCGTTGCAGGAGCAGTCCGCCTATCAGCAGGCGCTCAATATTTTACGCGAAGGTCGTTACGATGAGGCCATCGTTGCCTTTCAAAGTTTTCTTACCCGCTTCCAGGGGAGCCAGTATGCCGGTAATGCGCAGTACTGGATTGGTGAAGCAAACTACGTCTCGCACCGTTATCCACTTGCGATTGAAGAGTTTCAGAAAGTCGTTTCCAGTTACCCTGAAAGTGCTAAAGTGCCCGATGCCCTGCTTAAAATTGGTTACACTTTTTATGAGCTGAAGGAGTGGGAACAGGCGCGTCAGACGCTGGGGCGGCTGGTTGACCGTTTTCCAGAAACAACGGCTGCTCAGCTAGCAGAGAATCGTCTCCACCGCATGAAGCTGGAAGGGCATTAGGCCTGGCGCTTTTTTCTTCATCAATAGCATCTGCCCCGCGCTTGTTTGCGGAGTTACTCTCTGCTCCAGTCTGTCGTCATTCACCAGAGGTAGTCGGCTAAGTTATGGGATCGGAAACGCAAGATAACAGCCGAGAGCGTGCCTCGCCCGAAATGCGGCTCAGGGTGACAGAAGTTTTTCACTCTCTGCAGGGTGAGTCGCGTACGGTCGGTATCCCGACGGTCTTTATCCGCCTTACCGGCTGCCCACTGCGTTGTGGTTACTGTGATAGCAGCTATGCCTTTGATGGCGGCGAGTGGATGAGTCTTGATCAGGTGCTGTTAAAGGTTATCACTCATGATTGCCACCATGTCACCCTGACTGGTGGGGAGCCGCTAGCGCAGAAAGGGGCCTTCCCGCTGCTGTCGCGCCTCTGTGATCTTGGCTATCGCGTCTCGCTTGAGACCAGCGGTGCGCTCGATGTTTCAAAAGTTGATCCGCGTGTGGTGAAGGTGATGGACCTTAAAACGCCCGATTCCGGTGAAGCGTCGAAAAATCGCTATGAAAACATTAAGTGGTTGCAGAACAGTGATCAGATCAAATTTGTGATCTGTTCTCGTGCCGACTACGACTGGGCGCGTGCCAGGCTGGTCGAGTATGAGCTGCCATCTCAGTATGAAGTACTCTTTCAGGCCGCGCACGGCGAACTTGATACCCGAGCCCTTGCCGAGTGGATACTGGAAGATCATCTGCCAGTCAGAATGCAGATTCAGCTGCATAAATTTATCTGGGGTGACCTGCCGGGTAAGTAGCGCTGATCATCTTGTGCGCAACCAGTCGAGAACCGAGCGGAGATCGTAACAAAAATGCCAGATACCCCCCCGAAAGCTGTGGTGCTCCTCTCTGGAGGACTTGACTCTACTACCGTACTGGCGATGGCAAAAGATGCCGGCTACGACTGTTACGCACTGAGTTTTGACTATGGTCAGCGCCACAACTTTGAGTTAGAGGCGGCCGCAACGATCGCCTCGCGGGCGGCGGTAGTGGCGCATAAAATTATTCGACTCGATCTCGGCACTATCGGCGGCTCAGCCTTGACCGACCCCACTATCGCGGTGCCGCAGGCAGACCCCGCTGGCTGGGCCGCAACGCCCGCTGATGGGATTCCCGTCACCTATGTGCCGGCACGCAACACCATCTTTCTTTCGCTAGCACTCGGCTGGAGCGAGGTGCTGGGTGCGCAGGATATCTTTATTGGTGTCAACGCGGTCGATTACTCGGGTTATCCCGACTGTCGCCCCGAGTTTATTGCAGCCTTTGAGCGCATGGCCAATCTCGCGACCAAAGCCGGGCTGGAAGGGCGATCTCTGACTATTCACACCCCACTGATTGCGATGAGCAAGGAGCAGATAGTGAAAAAAGGCACGGAGCTGGGGGTCGACTATAGCTGCACCGTCTCCTGTTACGCAGCAGATGCCGCTGGACGCGCCTGTGGCCGTTGCGATGCCTGTCGTCTGCGAGCTGCCGGTTTTGAGCAGGCAGGGGTGTCAGACCCAACGCGCTATCTATCTTAATGAAGAGCATAAAAATTATATTTGTCAGATCAACTTTCAGCGGTTAGAATAGCGGCCGCTTATCTAGTTAGAGGCAGCGTATAGTATTAAACGCCTGCTAGAGTTCCCGTACTCCTGTTAGAATAGCGCCCTCGGTAATTTCCGAAAATGGGCCGTTAGCTCAGTTGGTAGAGCAGTGGACTTTTAATCCATTGGTCGAAGGTTCAAGTCCTTCACGGCCCACCATTATCACCCCGGACTTCAGTTGTTCAACTAAGTCTTCTGCCAAATCTGAACCACATAGCTTGAATCCCCCTGTTATTTTTCGCTGCTTAAACGGTATTGTTTAAGGTTTTCCACTGCTGTGCCAATAATCTTAAGTGCGCATATCGGGGTATGGTCTCTGGTTGGCTTGTAGTCGAAGGGGACTGCTCAGAGTTCGGTTATTGCGTATAAATTCTAAATACTGTGTCAAGATAGCGGGTATGAAGGGTGAGGAGGCTGAGTGCCAGATTTAAAGTAGGCGTGGTATTTGTCATCAAGAGCTCTGGCTGATTGTGCATAGAGACAGGAAAGGTCGTGTTTGTTATACAAAATCTTAACGTTTTTCTGACGTTTCCTTGACTAGCGGTTGTGTACGATTCCTGTTAATGGGCGTGACCACAGTTGTGCCCCTGTGAAATTAACATTAAGGAGTGGATGTGATGGTGGATCAGAATGAGGCTGCAGGCAAGCAGCATGATGGCATGGCGGCAGCGAAAAGCTGGAGTCAGCCAACGCGACTGCTGCACCTGGGGCTGGTGGCGACAGTAACGGCGCAGTTGGCGTTAAGTCTTCTTATGGAGTCGCCGGATGAAGCGAATATTTCTGCGCTGGCCGCGGCAACTTTTGAGGCGCATGAGGTGATCGGGATGGCTGCGCTACTGATTGTGCTAATGCACTGGGGGTGGTCTCTTACGAATCAGATTGATGGGGGCTTAAAGCATCTGTTCCCCTGGTTTGGGAGTGCGCGGCGCGAGGTGGTTGGTGACCTTAAGGCGCTCTTTGGTGGGCAGCTACCAACAGGGGGCGTGAGGGGTGGGCTACCCGGTTTTGTGCACGGTCTGGGGTTACTCATTATCACTGCAATGGCGGCTACTGGTGGCGTGTTATTTTTTATCTTGCCTGAAAGTGGAAGCTTTTCATCGACAGTGGAGTTTTTTGCTGAAAGCCATGAGGTGATAGCGACCTTTGTCTGGCTCTACTGGGGTGGGCATGGGGTCACCGCGATATTGCATCATCTGCAGGGTGATTCTGTTTTAAAGGATATGTTTAAACTGGGGCGTGGTAAATAGCAGGCCTCCTGCATGGCATTCAATATTTATTTCATAAACTGCTTGCGGAGTTGTTATTGATGGGTATAATTCGCGGCTCTGGTTAGGCGGGTGCTTTGTAAGGGGTGTCTGTTTCGCGTTTGCTTGTTTGAGTAAGTGCAGGAAAAGCCGGAAAAAAAGG
>DRLG01000149.1 GCA_011053135.1 Chromatiales bacterium | reverse complement strand
GTGGCGCAGGCGCCCATTGCGATCAGGTAGCGGCTCTGTTCGCGAATCTTTTTAACCTGTTTCATCTCTCGTGGGGTGGAGATGCTGCCTTCGATAAAGGCGATATCAACCTCTGCTGCTTCATCCACTACACCTGCTTCGGCAAAGTGTTTGATGTCGATCAGCTCTGCGAGTGTTAACAGCGCCTCTCCGAGATTGAGAATTGCCAGTTGGCAGCCGTCACAGGAGGTGAACTTATGGATGGCAATGGCAGGTTTTGTGTGATGGATCTTCATCAGAAGCCACTGTGCGCAAAGAGCGGTTTGATCTGGTCATAGGAGAAGACGGGACCGTCACGACAGACAAAGTCGGCGCCGTACTGGCAGTGGCCACACTGGCCGAGCGCACATTGCATATTGCGCTCCATGCTGAGGTAGATCGCATGTTCCGGGATCTGGCGCAGTAGCAGTTCATTCACGCAGGCTCGCATCATCCCCTCCGGGCCGCACATCATCACGATGGTGTTATCACTCAGTCTCATCTGGTCAAACAGCTCAACCACCAGGCCGACATGCCACGGCCAGGAGGGATCACCCTTGTCGGCGGCGAGGAAGACCTCAGTGTTGGGCTCCTTAATCCAGCGCTCAAAGCGATCACGCCAGATGAGATCCTTAGGGAGTTTCACCCCCTGCAGGATGGTCAGTTTGCCGAACTGTTTGCGTCGCCTGGCGATGTAGTTGATCACTGAAACGACAGGCGCACAGCCGAGTCCACCGGTGATCACCAGCACATCTCGCCCTTCAGCTTCTTGCATCGGCCAGCCGCGCCCGTAAGGGCCACGCAGGCCGATGGTGTCACCCGCCTGTAGCTGACTGATGCCGTTGGTAACGCGCCCAACGGTACGGATGGTGTGGTCGAGCAGTGTTGGATCTTTGGGATCGGAGACGATCGAGATGGCCACTTCCCCGACACCATAGAGATAGACCATGTTGAACTGCCCCGGTGCGAAGTGGTAGCTGGCGCGTATTTCGGGATCGAGAAATTCCAGCCGCAGGGTAAAGATGGTAGCGCTCTCCTGGATCCGTTCCACGACGCGCGCACGCCAGGGGCGGTGGGGGTTATCCATCATCGGTTTCACCTCTATCGCGATTCAGTATTGCGAGTTCTGCAGTGATGTCGATACCCGGTGGACACCAGGTGATGCAGCGGCCGCAGCCGGTGCAGCCGGAGCGGCCATATTGATCGTGCCAGCCTGCAAATTTATGCGTTAGCCACTGGCGATAGCGCAGTCGGGTGTCGTGGCGCACGGTGATGCCGTGCATATAGCTATGTCCCTGGGTGAAGCAGGAGTCCCATTCGCGTTGCTGCTCGCTGCTGCTGCCATCGAGCTCTGCTTCGCTCTGTTCACTGTAACAGAAACAGCTGGGGCAGACAGAGGTGCAGTTGCCACATGAGAGGCAGCGGCTGGCGATCTCATCCCACTGCGGATGGTCGAGCGCATTAAACAGAGTATCGCGCATGTTTTGCGACGGCACGGCCCGTACCTGTCGAGTGGCGTTGGCTTCGCGTTGAGCCGCTTCATCACACTCTGCTTTACTGGCACTGCGTAGCGCGAGCTGTTTAGTCACCTGCCTGCCTTGTAGGGAACCGCTGGTGATGACGAAACCGCTATCGAGTTCTGTCATCGCAATATCAAAGCCGGCAGTGGGGTCACACCTGGGGCCGTCGCCAGTGCTGCTACAGAAACAGCTCTCAACAGCGCGAGTGCAGTTGATTGCGATAATAAAGAGATGCTGGCGGCGCGCTGCATAAAAGGGATCGGGGCTGTGGTTAATAGAGAGAAAGTGCCGGTCCTGTAGCTTGAGTGCGGCGAGGTCGCAGGCGCGCAGTCCGATGATCGCCAGCTTTGCAGTGCTGTTAACGGGCTCTTCAAAATGGAGGGTGCCCATCGCATCGCGGGTCGCACGCCAGAGGGTTTCGTGCGGCCTGAATAGCAGTGGTTTGACCCCCTGCGCCGTAGAGACCCAGTCAAACCAGTGTTCGCTACCGTTGTTTTTCAGGCGGTAACTGGCGGGGGCGTGATGATCTTCAACGCCTTGTGGTAGAGCAGATGTGCTCTTCAGTGGCGCGTAGACGATGGCCCCATCGTGAACCTGCGGCCCGTAAATCTGATGGCCATTGCGCTGCAGGTTATCGAACAGTTGCTGTAACTGATCTCGTGGCAGAAAGTGAGGCGGCAGGGGGTGCATCATATCGCTCTGTCACCTCTCTCAACATATTCGTGGTAAAGGGTCATCTTCCAGCTCTTCAACGATTCGTTGTCCGCCCAGTGGTGTCTCAAGCATAACATAGGGTGTGTGGCTGGAGAGGTTGCCGATGATGGCAGCCTCACGCCCGTCGTATAGTCTCTGTAGCGCCCTGAGCGCAGCATCTGCCTGAGTCTGGTCGATTACCGCCACCACCCGCCCTTCACAGGCGAGATAGAGCGGGTCGTAGCCGAGGATTTCACATACGGATGCGACCTCATCGCGCACTGGAATAGCTGCCTGCTGAAGATGTACCCCAAGGCCAGTTGAGCGATGGATCTCATGTAGCACTGTCGCGACACCGCCGCGAGTAGGGTCGCGCATAAAACGCAGGCCACTAAATTTCAGCAATGTGTTTGTGATTGGCACTACAGAGGCGGCATCGGATTTCAGCTCGCCCTGTAGTCCAAACTGTTCACGTGCCAGCAGCACTGCGGTGCCGTGATCACCAATCGGGCCACTCACGATGATGGCATCATCGCCCCTGATCTGTGAGATGGCGACTCTCTGCGTTGTAGCCTTTACCCCGATGCCGCTGGTTGCGAGGTAGAGGCCGCTCCCTTCACCACGGCGTACCACCTTGGTATCGCCAGCCACCACCTTTACGCCGCAGGCCTGAGCTGCACACCCCATGCTCTTAATGATGCGCGTTAACTGTGCAATCTCCAGCCCCTCTTCGATAAAGGTGTTAAGGCTAAGATATTGCGGCGTTGCCCCCGAGACTGCGAGATCATTGACAGTGCCGTGGATTGCCAGTGAACCGATATCGCCGCCAGGGAACTCCAGCGGATCGACAGTAAAGCCGTCAGTGCTAAAGAGTAACTCAGCGTGAGGAAAGGGGAGCGTTACGGCATCGCAATCAGGGTCGAGTGACGCATTGCCGAGGTATCGAATGAAGATTTCTGAGATCAATGCGCGCATGCGGCGGCCACCGTTGCCGTGCGCGAGGGTGATATGGCTCTCATTACTCCTCTTCATCGCTGTGCGGCTGCCTCAATAATCTGCCCGTAACAGAGCGCACCATCGTTACAGGGGAGCTGCTGCGGCAGGATGACCTTAAAATCCTGCTCTTCAAGCAGTGCTATCGCCTGTTCTGCCAGGTGTCGGTTCTGGAAGACGCCACCGTTAAGCCCGACAATAAATGGACCGTGCTGCTGGCGAATCTCTACGGCCAGCTCACAGATTGTGTGGGCAAGCACGCTGTGAAAGAGCGCGGCACGCTGTGCGACAGTTTCATTCTGGTTCTGAAGCGGTATCAGTAACGGCTGCCAGTCGCTCACCAGTACGCCTTCACTGTTGGCGGTAGAGGGCAGGGGGGCGGCACTGGGGGAGGGGATATTATCTGCGCTGGCCTGTAGCAGCATCGCGGCCTGCCCTTCAAAGGTCGTGTGGTCGATCAAACCGAGTAGCGATGCCGCACCATCAAAGAGACGGCCTACCGATGAGGTGAACGGTGCATTGATCCCCTTTTCCCAGGCGCTCAACAGCAGCGCCGCCTGTGGGTGGTTAGCCCACGCCTCTCCGGCGTGCCAGCAGAGTGATGCCGCACAGCGCCACGCTTCTCGTGCGGTGCGTTCACCACCGGGCAGACGAAATGGCCGCATGGTGGCCACACGTTGCCACATTCCGGGTCGCCCAAGAAGAGCATCGCCTCCCCACAATGTGCCGTCGCTTCCGAGACCCGTGCCGTCCCAGGTAAAGACGAGGCTGCTCTCTTCGAAAGCCTGTTCAGCGGCAATAGCAGAGGCGTGGGCGTGGTGGTGATAGACTCTGGTGACGGGCAGGCTGTTATCGACGGCCCAGCGATGGCTGAAGTAGTCTGGGTGTGCATCACAGATAACGCCTTCGGCGCTAACGGCGTAGTGGTGCTGTAGTGAATCGATGGTTTTTCTGAAAAGATCGGCACTGCGTGGTGAGTCAAGCTCGCCGATATGTGGTGAGAGTACGATACGGTTATCCCACGCAAGGGCGATGCTGTTTTTCATCTGCCCACCGACGGCGAGCAGTGGCCTGTCGAGTGTCACAGGAAGTGTGAGTTCTAATGGTGCGTGGCCTCGCCCGAGTCGCAGCGGCCGCGGTTTTTTATCGATGATCTGAAACAGACTATCATCCGCGCTGTGAATGATGGGGCGGTCGTGATGTAGAAAGGCGTCCGCAATATCGCCAGACCTCGCCTCAAGCTCATCGCCCTCAGTGATCACCGGTTCACCACTGATATTAGCCGATGTGACGACCAGGGCGGTGTCGGCACTATTTAAGATCAACTGGTGGAGTGGGCTGTAGGGTAGTAGTGCGCCGATCTGGTTGAGTCCCGGGGCGATCAATGTCGAGAGTGTGGTGTCCCCCCTTTTTTCACATAACACAATCGGACGGCTGCGCTCACACAGCAGTGCCGTGGTGATTTCATCGCAGAGCAGTTCACGCCGTACGGCATCGATATTACGAAACATCACCGCTAACGGTTTATCTGGGCGCCCTTTCTGTCTGCGTAAGCGGGCGACGGCCGCATCGCTACTGGCCGCGCATAAAAGGTGGTAGCCGCCGATCCCTTTAATCGCGATGCTCTTGCCTGCGCGTAATAGCTGCTCTGTTTTTATGAGCGCGCCGGCGGTGCCGTTGAGGCGGGTGTTACCTGCTACAAAGGTGAGCTGTGGACCGCACGTCGAACAGGAGATCGCCTCGGTATGAAAGCGGCGATCAGCGGGATTGCGGTACTCTTTCTCACATTGAGCGCAGCGTGGGAAGCTTGCCATACTGGTGCTGGCGCGGTCATACGGCAGCTGTATGATGGCGGTGTAGCGAGGGCCGCACTGTGCGCAGTTGATGAATGGGTAGCGGTAGCGGCGGTTAGTCGGGTCGTTGAGTTCATCGAGACAGCGTGGACAGCAGTCGAGATCGCACGGCAGGTGGATGTTCTCTCCCTCTTCATGGATGCTGTCGAGAATGGCAAAGCGAGCAGTAGCGGTGAGACGGGCGCTGTCGGTCTCATTCCGTTGGCTGATACGAGGAGAGGCGACGGCCGGCGCCTCTTTGATCAGTCGTCGCATAAAAAGTGCGGTTGCCTGCTCTGTGCCGCTTGCCATGATCTCAACTTCGCCACGCAGGTTACGTGCCCAGCCCGTGATGCCAAGCTCTGTTGCGATACGGTAGATATGAGGCCGAAATCCGACCCCCTGAACCTTGCCGCTCAGGCGTAGATGGATAGTGGAGACGGTGTGATCTGATCGCATCGAGCGGCTACGCCTGTTTCGCTCTGCGCTGTCTGTGCAGGCCACTGCTCCACCAGATGCGGCACGCCCCTTCATCCGAGACCATACAGGGGCCGACTGGGTTTGATGGTGTGCAGGCGGTGCCGTAGAGCGGGCAGTGGTCCGGGGGCGCTTTGCCCAGTATCACTTCTGCACAGTCGCAGCCGGGCGGCATCTCATCTTTGTGGTGAGACTGTTCACTGTACTTAGAAAAGTGAATATGGGCGTCGTGTAGCCGATATCTCTTCTTAAGCGCATAACCCGATGCGGGAATGGTGCCGATGCCGCGCCAGCGGCTGTCGACAATCGTGAAGGTCTGATCAATCAGATGCTGTGCATGACGGTTCCCAGCTGGCGTAACGACTGCGGGGTAGCTGTTTACGAGCGTGGCTTCACCGTTTATCGCCTGCTGGATGACAGAGAAGATCGCTGCAAGCAGTGACGCGGCATCGAAGCCGGCAACTGCGACGGGGAGCTGGTGCTGCTCTGCTACAAAGCGCCACTCATCGCTACCCATCACGGCACTAACATGGCCGGGGGCGATCAATGCATCAAAACTGGGCTGGTCACAATTTAACAGCTGTGCAACAGCCGGCCAGGTTCGACGTGCGGCGAGTAATAGAAGCAGATTGTCTGGAATACCTTCTGCGATGAGCGCTGCCGTTGGTGCGCTAGTGGTTTCAAATCCAGCCATAAAGAAAATAACCTGCTGAGTGGGGTGTCGCAGTGCAATGGCGCGCGCCTCAAGTGGCGATGCGATGGGGCGGATGTTGGCACCCGCTGCACGCGCTTGCTCAAGCGAATGTGGTTCGCCTCGGGCCGTATTGATCGGTACACGCAGCATATCCCCAAAAGCGACGACGATCACCGGCTCATTGAGGGCGATCGCCATCGCCATCGCAATGGTCTCTTCCGGGCAGATGCAGACGGGACAGCCGGGGCCGGGGATCAGTTCTAGATGGTCGGGGAGTAGAGAACGCAAGCCGGCCAGGTTGATCGTGCGTTCATGGCCACCACACACATTCATGATTTTGAGTGGGTCAGAGGGGGCGAGGGTGTTGATCTGGTCGAGCAACTGCCTGGCACGCTGATTCGACATTATTCAGCTGCTCCGTTGAAGCTGCTGATGTGTGTCGTTGAGCCACGCCAGCCACTGGGTAACGCCATCACCTCGTTTTGCTGAGAGCTGTAATAGTGGGGTGTCCGCGGCAACAGAGGCGAATGAGTCTGCAGCGCATTGCAGATCGAACTCATCAAGCAGCGGCAAAAGATCAATCTTACTGATTAGCAGCAGATCAGAGGCGCGAAAGATTAGCGGATACTTTTCTGGTTTATCATCTCCCTCGGTTGTCGAGAGCAGTGTGACATTGCGATGCTGGCCGAGGTCGAAGCTGGCGGGGCAGACAAGGTTACCGACATTTTCGATAAACAGCAGGTCTATCAGTTTAAGATCGAGTTGCTGTAGCGCACTGCCCACCATCACTGCATCAAGGTGGCAGGCGTTACCTGTGGTGATCTGAACGGCTTCGACCCCCTTCGCGCGGATTCGTCTGGCATCGTTTTCTGTTTCGAGATCACCCTCAATTACTGCAATGCGATAGCGGGTTAGCAGTTCATCGATGGTGCGCTCCAGCAGGGTTGTCTTTCCTGAACCGGGTGACGACATCAGGTTAATAGCCGTGATGTTGTGTTCTGTTAGCCGTTGTCGGTTGCGCGCAGCCTGCTGGTCATTATCAAACAATAGCGCGCGATGAACATCAACAATAACAGTCTCGCCAGGTGGGGTGTGGTCAACTGAAAAACCGTCGCCCTGAACTGTGTACTGTTTGCCGCCGTTACAGCCGCAATTAGTGCACATGGTCTGTTTGAACCCGCTTTTTAAGCACGATGTTTTCGATCCTTATCTCATCACCGCTGAGTAGCTCAGTTACGCTGCTGTGACAACTGTTACAGATGAACAACCTCTTCGGTTCACATCTGTTGCCGCACTTTGCACAATAAATAGTTACTACTGAGCGGGTGACCTCAAGTGTGGCATGCTCGGCGATCGTACCGCGTGAAACCAGAGGAAAAGCGCGTTCCAGCAGCTCTACTTCGACCCCTGCCAGTGGACCAATATGGAGGTGGATGGCGTTGATTGCAATGGCGTGATGTGCTTCTGCGATCCGAGTTACCTGTTGCAGCACGCCCCGACAGAGTGAGAGCTCATGCATTCAGATCGCCTCTGGTTGCCCCTCGCATCTCACGCTCGGTATTCCAGGCAAGCTGAGCCGCTTCGGGGTCGATTTTCTGGATCGCATATCCAACATGTACCAGTACATAGTCGCCTGGTTTCAGCACCCCATGTTCAAACATGAATAGATTCACAGCCCGAGTAATGCCCGCTGAGTGGCATGAGGCGATATCACCATCGATTTCTGTTATCTGCATTGGTATGGCGAGGCACATAATCCAGTTAAATATGATCGTCCCAAAAAGGTTATTAGCGTCTCTTTAAGTGAGGCCTGCAACATGAATATAGCATGTTCAGTCATACAGAAAAGCCTCTCTCACATAAGTATATTGTCTCTCTATAGGCAGCAGCAGGTTGATAGATAGCGCTGTGACTTTAACTGGCCCGGTGTTGGGCGATATTTTAGAAGAGAGTAGCATCTGCGGAGTCGCACCCATGTTATTTTCTAGTTAAAGCTCCTATTTTGATCGCCGATAACTCTATGAAGAAGGAACTGGCATTGATGCCGCAGTTATTGAGGTCATGGATGATGAATAGATCTACTCCGTTTAACCCCCTGATTTTATCCCGGTTTTCTGTTTATTTCATCTCCACGGTTATATGGCCTTAGAGTCAGTTAGACCTGATCGTTTTATTCTAATGCTTAAGGAGACGCTGATTAAATGCCTTCTCTATTATTGCGAGCAAAGTACGGCAATCTCGATGTTAGATGAACCGTTGAGTTATGCGATGACTTCGTCTCATCACACCTCATCATGACAATTAATCAGAGGTTCGCTGGACCTTATGAGACATAACATATTTTAACGATGAGGAATATGCTCGATATTAATGTGGACCTGAATCTTAATGAGGCTGGTGGGTAGAGGAGTATCTAATGAATGAGCAGAAAGTGAGAGAATTTGTAGGGATAGATAGAGTCTCAGGAAACCAGCCACGCCCCAGAGTACTCATTGTTGATGATGTCAGGGAAAACATTACTGCAATGGAGCATGTGTTATCTGATCTGGATATCGACTTAGTAACATCAACAGATCCATATAAAGCGCTTTCATATACTCTGGAATATGATTTTGCATTAGCGCTGATAGATGTGCAGCTGTCCCAGCTAAATGGATACCAGACAGCAGAGAAGATGCGCTCGGCAGAGCATAGCTGTCATATACCCATTGTGTTTGTTACTGCTAATTCACTGGATGAGTGCAATCTGATGCGCGGCTATGATGTAGGTGCTATTGATTATATTGAAAAACCTTTAAACCCCTATGTGCTGAAAAGCAAGGTTAATATGTTTGTTCAATTATACAGAGATAAACATGAATTAAGGGAAGTGTACAGGGAAATTAAGGTGGAAAAGGGTTCCGCAGAAAATTCAGGTGAGATAAAGAGCAGTCTTATTGCAAGTATTTCGTCAGAGTTGAAAACACCACTACACTCAATTATCGGCATGACTGATATGGGGATAATCAATATTGATAAATGGGATAAGGTAAGGCAAATAGATAATTTGAGGGAGATTAACAGTAACAGTCGCACTCTGTTGCTGCTGCTTAACGATATCATTGACCTCTCCAGGCTAGAGGCTGGCCTGATGGAGTTTAATTACTCAAAGAGCGATATGGTTTCTATTGTTCGTGATGTAGTTAAGTCGCTAAAGCCACTGATGTATGAAGAGGGTATCCTGGCTGAAATTGAAAGTAGCCATGAAACACTATTCGTAGAGTTCGATACGGCAAGAATCGGACAGGTGATTTTGAATGTGGTCTCCTGTGCGATTGAACAGACCCCGGTTAATGGGGTTATAAAAATTAATATATCAGAAGTTTCCAGCTCATCTGACGAATGTAGAAAAGTTAGAGTCTCTATTGCTAACTGTGGCGGTGGAATCTCAG
>DRLG01000148.1 GCA_011053135.1 Chromatiales bacterium | reverse complement strand
TCACATAATCGAAGGCACCGGCTTTTAATGCATCGATGGCTACTTTCTCATCGATCATCCCTGAAACAACCAGCAGCGGTATCTCCTGCCCACTCTCATGCAGCACCTCCAGCGCACGTGAAGAGGAGAAGCCGGGCATGAAGTGATCACATACCACCACATCCCAGCGGTTATCGGCCAGCTCCCTTTTCAGCGCCGCTTCACTACAGATCATCTCGCAGTTGACATCAAAGCCATCTGTACGGAGATATTCCGTAATCAGCACCATATCGCTCTCTGAGTCTTCAATAAGAAGTAGGTTAATCTTCACTGTTCCACCTGTCCAATTCACCAAAACCTGCTAACATTCACACCTGCTTATTCAATAACAGCGGCTAGAAACCGCATGGCGAGCACATGCTGGATGTTTCGATGATAACCCAAAACAAGTTGAACAAGTCGCCCAGGTTGATATTACTCATTGAAGATAATGATGACGATATTTTGTTGACGAAAATGGCAATCAACGATATCGCCGCCCCCCCTGATCTGCTTGTGATAAAGGATGGAAAAGCGGGGCTTGATTATCTGTTAGATGACTCCGCTAGAGAGCCCTCATTAACACTACTGGATCTCAAGCTGCCAGCCATCAACGGGCTTGCTGTCGCGGAGAAGATTTCGGAAAATGAGCGGCTCAGAAGAATCCCGCTGGTTGCGCTCACCACCTCACTGGAGCCAGGTGATATCAGTCGCTGTTACGACGCAAACATCAACAGCTACCTGCGTAAACCCGTCGACTTTGATGAATTCAGATCCTTAATTAAAAAGACAATCGAATACTGGCTTGAGCTAAACATTCCGGCCACCGGCAGGTAGCTCACGCCCCCTGGCGCTGCGCCTCTGTTTCGTGCGGATTCGACAGGGTAAAATAGAAGGTCGCCCCCTCTCCCGGGCTGGAATCTGCCCACACCCTGCCACCGTGACGCCGAATAATGCGGTGTACCGTTGCCAGCCCGATTCCACTCCCCTCATATTCGCCCGCCTGATGAAGCTGATGGAACGGAAGAAACAGCCGCTCAGCATAGGCCATATCAAACCCTTCACCATTATCGGCGACGAAATAGGTCTCCTGCCCCCCTTCCGGGATAAACATCCCCACTTCAACATAGGCATCTTTTCGTTTGCGGGTAAACTTTAGCGCATTGCTCAACAGGTTATAGAGGACAACATCCATCAAATGACAATCGGCAGTGGCATGCAGCCCTTGCTGGATTTTAACACTGGCCTGATAAGGCTTCTCCGCAGCTTCATTAATCCGCTTATAAACCTGAGCTGAGAGCTCCGTCAGGTTACAGTCTGAAAGAACGATCCCCTCTCGCACATAGCGAGCGAGGTTCAACAGACTGTCGATTAGCTCACTCATCCGGTTACTGGAGGCGCGAATACGGGCGAGGTAATCCTGACCATCTTCATCCAGAGAGGCTTTAAACCGCTCAGATAACAGTGAACTAAATCCACCAATCGCCCGAAGAGGTCCACGCAGATCGTGCGAAACTGAATAGCTAAATGACTCCAGCTCCCTGTTGATCTCATTGAGCTCTCGGTTATTGCGTATCAGAGAGTGGTTCAACGCCTCAATCTTCTTTTCATAGTTATTACGCTCGGTCATATCACGGATCGTGGCAACCGCCATCAGGTTGCCGTTCAATGTCACGCTATTAAGTGAGATCTCAACAGGAAACAACTCACCCCCTTTACGAACCGCTTCTAGCTTAGTCCCGATACCCAGTTCACGCGGCGACGGGTTTAGCAAATAATTATCAAATAATTTACGATGATTTTCCTGAATCTGATCTGGCAGAAGACGGCTAATATTTTTCCCTGCAAGCTCTTCCTTCTGATATCCAAACATCTCTTTAACTGCACTATTGCTCCAGACAAGGCACGACATTTTATCAACCGTAATCACGCTATCTGAAAGGCTGTTAAGGATATTCTCAAGCGCCTCTTTATTCTCCTCCGCAATGATCTTTGATTTCAAATACTGGCGATTGACCATCATCACTATATAGAGCAGAAAAATAACAGCAGACACCAATAACACCAGCATCAGAATAATCAATCCAATCGTGTTATCTGTCTTTTCCCGAATGGCACTAATCTCATTATTGGTGTGTGTGATCACATAGTTCGATAAAGCGCTCAATGCGTTTAATGCGGGCATATCGTCAACATAAACCAGCCTGTCCAGCGCTTTCGCATCGATACCTGCTGCGATCTTCTCCCTCGCTAACTCCAGCTTTGCCACATATTGCGCCATCACATCTTGAATAATACGATAATGTTCCTGTAGTTCAGCCGCTGTCGCCTGGTTTCTATTCATCTCTTCGTTTCCAACGGTAATCCTGTACCTCTCAAGATCTTCCAGCATCGCATCCATATTACGTTCGACTTCTTTCAGCAGTGCATCATCCTGACGAAGAATATAATTCTTAAAGTTATGAATAAAACCGCCATACCCCATATGACTATAAAGACTGGCGATCACTTCTGATTCACGACCAAGATGGGTTGAGTAGTTATCCCAGTCTGCTTCAACCTTTTTAATGCGATCGACCAGTAACACTCCACCAGCACCAAAAACAAAGATCAGCAACAAGGCAATAAATCGCAACATCGTAGACTGGGTATTGATTACCGACCGCTCACTTTTAAACATTGAAGAAAAGCCCCCTTTAACCATAACCACTCTGAAAAACCCGCAACGCTTATCTTAACCACATATTATTTCATTCACGTAGCGATAACGTTGCATGAGAAACGGAAAATATGAGTCGCACAAAGCGCTCAATAAGTGCCGCCATCAGAAAAGCAGTGTACAGTATCACTCGAATGAAACCAGCGCGCTTATATGTGCTGCGAGATGGAGAAAATTAATGATGATGCAAGAGCAGTTACTGACTATCGATATCGATTCGCGTGGTGTCTGCACATTAGCGCTAAACATCCCGGAAAAGCACAACGCCTTTAATGATAAGGTGATCGCCGCATTACGAACTGCACTCGATGAACTTGAACAGGACCGGCGAGTACGCATTCTGGTGCTAACAGGCAACGGCCAAACATTCTCCAGCGGCGCAGATCTGGAGTGGATGAAAGCGGCGGCCAACCGTGATGAGGCGACCAATCAAAATGATTCTGAAGCACTCGCGCAGCTAATGCGTGCCTTATATGAATATAACAAACCCACGGTTGCCCGCATAAATGGGGGAGCATACGGCGGTGCACTCGGCCTGATCGCCTGTTGTGATATCGCCATTGCAACACGTTCAGCACAGTTCGCCTTTACTGAGGTGCGTTTTGGGCTGGTGCCAGCCGTCATCGCACCATACATTCTTAAAGCGATTGGCGAGCGGCATACACGTAGCCTGTTCCTCACCGCTGAACGTTTCTCAAGCAGTTTTGCAGCAGCGATCAACTTTATTCATCAGGTTGCTGATGACGATGCACTTGACAGCGTAGTCAATCAGGTGACCGAGAGGCTGCTTAAAGCGGGGCCTCATTCCATGAGGGCGTGCAAACAGCTGATTCGTTCACTCACTACCGAAGCCAATGCAGAATCATCGGCAAAGCTGATCGCACAACTGCGAGCATCAAAAGAGGGGCAGGAGGGGATGGCTGCATTTTTTGAAAAACGCAACCCATCATGGGTCAACAGTCGCTAATGCCAGGGGGCGTTCCCAATGACCTGAATGAGGATGATTGAGAACACCCCCTGACCCACCTACAGACAAATCACCACCTATTGCCACACCGCAGTAAACCCTCTTCAGCCCCTCTGAGCAGCTACATTTACGCGCGATGTGAGTCAGAGCCGATTAACACCTCCACTGCTCTACCACCCCCTCCACTTTCACGGTCCAGCACAGCCACAGCATAAACTCCCATGCTATTAATGCGTGATTAATCGAACTATCATCCACTTTACCTCAGTTATTAAAAACATATCTATATGGATATATAATAGCCAACTATTTGTTTATATTTTGTTTTTTCGGTAATTGCATCCTGTATACATTTTCTATTGACATCATAAAGCAACCAGGCCTAAAGTTTTATCTCAGATGAAACTTAGAAACCGCATCTCAATTTAAGATTAACGACAGGGGAATGATGATCATGACTGTCACTGACAATAGCAGCACAGAAAGCGTAAAACGCGGCCGTTTGCGAAAACATCAGAAAGCGATCCGAACCATCTCATCACTTTTACTCGCCGCAGGTACCCTCCTGTTTGGTGGCTTAAGCTCTGCGGCTGAGCGTGAGATGTCGATGACAATTGATGAAATGGAAATTGCCGTCGCCCCCGACCTGAACTACAAGGTGTTTGCTTTCAATGGGCAGGTACCCGGCCCACTGATTCACATCCAGGAAGGTGACGATGTGATCATCCATGTCACAAATAACACCTCTCTTTCACACACCATCCACTGGCATGGCGTGCTGATGACCAACAACTGGCGCAATGATGGCGTGCCGGGGGTGACCCAGCAGCCGATAGAACCGGGCGATACCTTCACCTATCGCTGGAAAGCCGATCGCATCGGAACACTGTGGTACCACTGCCACGTCAATGTAAACGAACATGTCGGAATACGCGGGATGTGGGGTCCGATTGTGGTTGACCCCATCGATCCGTTACCGATTGAAAAACGGGTCACCAAAGAGGCGATTATGATGCTCTCGACATGGGAGAGTGAAAATGCCGATAAATTTGGTGAGGGCGCCACCCCATACGATGTTGAGGACTACTTCTCAGTTAACGGTAAATCCTTCCCTTTCACCCAGCCTATCCGCTTTAAAACGGGGGATGTGTTACGGGTCCGCTTTATCGGCGCTGGCGGGGCTATTCACGCGATGCATTCGCATGGGCATGACATGCTAATCACGCACAAAGATGGCCTGCCACTACCGCAACCCTACTCAGTTGACACCATCATGATCGGCCCTGGAGAGCGCTACGATGCGATCATCGAAGCCAACCATGATGAAGGGCGATTTATTTTTCACGACCACGTTGATAAGCATGTGACAGCGCGCGGCAAGTTTCCTGGTGGCCCTATCACTGTCATGGAGTATGAAGGGACAAAAGTCGATGACTGGTATGTCTGGAAAGATAAGGAGTACAACCCGGACTTCTTTTTCAGTGAAGCGATAACCAAAGGGTATGGCCTGATTAATAGCCCTCCTTTCAAGGGGAAGCCGCTGGTTCGTGAACGTCGCCGTAGCCGTCATCACGCCGAGTAGTCCGATGAGAAATTACATTAGACTTTCAATCCTTATCGCTATCGGGGCATTCTCTAGCGTGACAATCGCAGCTAACAGTAGCGCACTGTTAAAAGATCGCTGCGCCTCATGCCATAAGCTCGAAGGGCCTGTAGCCCAAACGGCAGAAGAGGCGTGGCAGCAAAAAGCGCCAGATCTGTTCTATGCAGGAGTTAAATACAAACGGAAGTGGCTCTCTAGCTGGCTTGTCAAACCAACGCGCATTAGACCCGCCGGCTACCTCTATTTTAACCACATCAAGCCCGGTAAAGAGATGGATGAGATCGACCAATCCACATTACCAAAACACCCCGCATTAACAGCTTCAGAAGCTGAAATGGCCAGTGATGCACTGATGAAGCTAACTAATGCACCTACCGATCTAAAAAAAGGTGAATTCAGTGGGAAATCGATCTCAATCAGCTTTGGTGAAATGACCTTTGATAAATTCAACGGCTGCATGGCGTGCCATCAGATTGAACCAGGCTACGGCGGCCTTTCAGGCCCCGAGGTATACACGGCAGCCAATCGGCTGCAGGAAGATTATCTGGTGAGTTTTATCCGCTCGCCGCAGGCCTGGAACCCTAAGTCATTAATGCCCAATCGCCATGTGAAAGAGGCCAACATACAGAAACTGGTCGCTTACCTTGTTGCCCTCAGTAAGGAGGAGTGGAAATGAAACAACTTAGTTTACTGTTGCTCTCTTTTTTCATAACAACCCCTCTATATGCTGCCAGCGGCGAAGAGAACTATAAGGCTTATTGCTGGCAGTGCCACGGCATGCAGGGCGATGGTATGGGAATCAATATCGAAAACATGTCAGTACAGCCACGCGACCATACTGACAGAAAATCAATGAGCGCGCGCAGTGATGCCGAGCTTTTCAAGGTCATCAAAGAAGGCGGGTTATCGATCGACAAATCCGTTCTTATGCCGCCATGGGCGGATGTGATGAGTGACGCCGAGATAAAGGCGATCGTAAAGTACCTGAGAAAACTTTGTGACTGTAGCTGATCACGATCACCAGAGCCTCAGGTTTATCTGGGTAGAAGGCAACGACCCAGAAATGCAGTATCCATGCTTAACCTTTATAAAAAACCCTACCGGAGGGGTCATACGATGAAAAAAAACAGATCAATGTTAACGGTAACGACTGGCGCAATTGCTTTAGCGATGTTTGCTAGCCAGGCAGTTCAGGCCAAAACAGTTCATGTGAAAATGGTTGCAAAAGAGACGACCGTGGAAATCGACAACAAAGGCACCACCTACCCGGCATGGACCTTTGATGGCGCAATTCCTGGGAAAATTGTGCGCGTGACCGAAGGTGATGTGATCGACTTCGAGCTGGTCAACCCCAAAACAAACAAGGAGTCCCATTCGATGGACTTTCATGCAGCTGAAGTTGATGTACTCGGCGAGTTTGCGGCTGTCAAACCAGGCGAAACAAAACACTTCAAGTTTACGGCTAAACGTGCAGGTGTCTGGATGTATCATTGCGGTGCCAGCGTAATGGCTCAGCATATTGCACGCGGTATGTACGGCGTGATTATTGTTGACCCCAAAGAGGGCTATAGCAAGAAGTTTCCAAAACCCGATCGTGAGTATGTACTGGTACAGGGCCAGTATTTTCCCGATGCGGATAATTACAAAGGGATGATCGCCAATGAAGGTTATGCGGGCTCACTGATCAATGGGAAAATGTTCCACTACGACCCTGTGCATGACCCAGATGCATCACTGGTGCTACAGTCTAAACCCGGTGAGCGTGTACGGATCTACTTCGTCAACGCTAATATCAATGAACCTGTCGCATTCCATCCTATTGCGGGAATCTGGGATAGGGTCTTCATCAATGGCAACCCGGAAAATGTGCTAGAAGACATGGCAACCTATAATGTTGCAGTTTCTGAAGCGGGTGCTTTCGATATTGTCTCGCCAGCAGATAGAGCAACCAATAACGCAATTGTTGATCACACCATGAAAGCGGCATTGCGTGGCGCGATCACTGTGCTGATGAACAAACCTGACGCAGACCCTGCGGCTGGCAAAGGGGATAACCTGATTGTCCGCTAAGCAGGCTTAGCGCCTCTTTTATCAGGGGGGGCTTGCCCCCCTTCTTTCATTGACAAGCTGATCTTCACATCAGAAAAACCCGGAAAGAACGCCCTTTTAATTTACCACTGCTTAACCTGGCCAGTGCATGGCTGGCAACCTTGCGACTCACCGCCACATAGGCCCACTGATCGAAGATCTGAATCTTTCCGACCTGCCTGCCTTCGATGCC
>DRLG01000147.1 GCA_011053135.1 Chromatiales bacterium | reverse complement strand
TCGATGGGTTCTGTGGTGGGTGAGCGCTTTGTGCAGGCGGCCAATGCCAGCCTTGAGTACAACATTCCGCTGGTCTGTTTCTCCGCAAGTGGTGGGGCACGGATGCAGGAGGCGCTTTTCTCGCTGATGCAGATGGCCAAGACCAGTGCGGTGCTGGCGAAGCTGCGTAAGCGCGGGATTCCGTTTGTCTCTGTGTTGACAGACCCCACCATGGGCGGTGTCTCTGCAAGCCTGGCGATGCTGGGTGATGTGAATATTGCAGAGCCGAAGGCGTTGATCGGTTTTGCCGGGCCGCGTGTGATTCAGCAGACGGTGCGTGAAACATTGCCGGTCGGTTTTCAGCGCAGTGAATTCCTGGTTGAACATGGCGCGGTCGATTTTATTGTAGATCGCCGTGAGATGCGTGACCGCGTTTCTTCGCTGCTGGCGATACTGACCGCGCGTCCGTCGCATAGCGACCAGATCTCAATTCCGCTTGGTCCTAATGAAGCCTCAAATTAAAACGCATCAACCACCATCACATTTTCAAATCCTGACATGCGTTTTGATTCGCTCGATGAATGGCTAACATGGCAGGAGCAGCTCAACCCGGCTGAGATCGAACTAGGGCTTGAGCGAGTGCGGCTTGTGTTGCAACGGCTAAACCTTGAAGCGCCCGACTTTACCGTTATCACCATTGCGGGTACGAACGGCAAGGGGTCGAGTGCGGCGATGTTGCAGTCGATCTACTCGACGGCCGGTTATCGTGTCGGCGCTTACACTTCACCTCATCTGCAACGTTATAACGAGCGCATCACACTCAACGGCGTTGAGGCTGACGATGCGCTGTTGTGTGACGCCTTTGAGCAGATAGAGCGCGCACGCTGTGCGGAGAGTGGTGAGGTTCCACTCACCTATTTTGAATTTGGCACGTTGGCCGCGATTGTGATCTTCCAGCAGGCGGAGGTTGATATCGCTGTGCTGGAGGTCGGTCTTGGTGGACGGCTCGATGCCGTCAATGTGCTGGAACCTGATGTGGCACTGGTGACGATGGTCGATATCGATCATCAGAGCTGGCTTGGCAATGACCGCGAGACCATCGCGCGCGAAAAGGCCGGTATCTATCGCGCTAACACCCCTGCGATCTGCGCTGAACCGGCTCCCGCGCGCAGCCTGGTGGCCCACGCCGCTGAGATTGGGGCGGACTACTACGGCCTGAACGAGCAGTTTAGTTACGGCTTAAACGGAGCTGCGGGGGAAGGCAGATGGCACTGGCGCTCGCTGAGTCAGCGCTACAATCAATCTTATGAACAGCTGCCTCCACTGGGATTGCACGGCGCTTTTCAGCTGCAAAATGCAGCCGGGGTGTTGATGGCTGTGACACTTTTACAGTCACGCTTTGCTGTTGAAGAGGGTGAGCTAATCACAGGGCTTAAGCAGGCGCAGTTGGCGGGGCGTCTACAGCGCGTGGTTATTGAGGAGGGGTGCGCTAACGTTGAGTGTCTGCTGGATGTTGCCCATAACCCCTCAGGCGCGAAGGTGCTGCGTGAGGCGTTGGCTACGCGGCCGTGTGACGGAGAGACGCACGCAGTGGTTGCGATGCTGGCGGATAAGGAGATTGGTGCCGTTGTAGAGATGATGTTGCCAGTGGTTGATCATTGGTATGTGGCGGGTCTGGGTTCCATCCTCTCTTCGCGTGGTGCAGCAGCAGCGGTGGTCGCCTCATCTCTGCCGAAGGCTACCCCCGCGCTATCATTTGCAGATGTGGGCGCGGCAACTGCGGCGGCGTTGCAAAAGAGCGTGGCAGGTGATCGGCTGGTGATCTTTGGCTCTTTTTGTACCGTAGCCGAGGCGAAAAGCTTTTTTGAGGATGTTGGGTGCTGCGAGGCGAATTGAGGTAAAATCCCCGTTTTGGGGTGCGCGTGTGGCTACGCCGGAATAACCGATACCTGAATAAATTGGACTGGGGCGACAAGATGCAGGAGAACAGGATTAAGCAGCGCGTTGTGGGCGGGGTGGTTCTGCTGGCGCTGGCGATTATCTTTATTCCAATGGTGCTCGATTTTCGCAAAGATTATGACCAGGTGATCAACGGTACCAATATTCCACCTAAGCCGAAAGACTTTCGTATTGAGACCTTTGAGTTGAATCAGACCGCCCAGGTGAAGGTGCCGAGACTCGCTGCGGAAGGGAGCGTTGAAGAGAAGCTACAGCAGCATGAGCTGGTGAAACAGAAACAGGCGGCCGATGCAGCGGTAGCAAAGGTGGAAGCGAAGCCGGCAAAAGAGGTGGCGGCGGTGAAACAGAGTGCGCCGGTGAAGGCGCAGCATGAAGGGTGGACGGTGCAGGTCGGTAGCTTTAGCAGTGAAAAAAACGCGCAGGGGCTACGCGACAGGATAGCTCAGCGCGGTTTTCCTGCATTTGTTGACAGTGTGAATGTAAAAGGCAGGTTAAGTCACCGCGTGCGCATCGGACCGGAAGCGGATAAACAGCAGGCAAACAGGCTGAAGCAAAAGTTGCAGAAAGAGATGGGCCTGAAAGGGCTTGTGATCTGGCATCAGCAGTGAGCCAATAGAGGTGATGAGAAGTGGAGCGCTTAAGCAGTGACATTCGTATGGCTTGATTATGCACTGCTGGCAGTCATTCTGTTATCAACATTGATCGGTGTGCTGCGCGGCCTGGTTAAAGAGGTCATGTCGCTGCTGGGATGGGTGCTGGCCGGCTGGACAGCGTTTTACTTTTCGGCTGACTTCTCCCTGTTTCTGAAAAACTTTGTAAACCATGATGGGCTGCGTTATGCACTGGCATTTCTTAGTCTGTTTATCGGTGTGCTGGTGGTGAGCATGCTAGTCAACCACCTGGTGTCGAGACTGGTTCATCTCAGTGGATTAAAGGGGATTGACCGCACTCTTGGTGCTTTATTTGGTGCACTACGGGGTGGTCTGGTTGTCGTGGTGCTGGTGCTGTTAGGTCGCATCTCGCCACTGGCTGCTGAAGCTGTCTGGCTAGACTCCTTTATGGTTGAATATTTTGGGCAGATATCAACCTGGCTTGCTGATAGCTTTTCGGCCCAGACTGGAGCGGATCTTCAGAGCCAGGAGATCGATTTCTAGCGAGTGGAATAAACTGGGCTGTTTTATTTTTTGATGAGGGTTTTCTAATGTGTGGTGTGGTCGGACTTGTTCAGAAGAGTAATGTGAATCAGGCGATCTATGACGCCTTAACGGTGCTTCAACATCGCGGACAGGATGCCGCAGGCATCATGACCTGTGATAATGGAAAACTCTATCTGCGCAAACAGAACGGCCTGGTGCGAGATGTTTTTCACACTTCACACATGATCAACCTGCAAGGCAATGTGGGTGTTGGTCATGTGCGCTACCCAACCGCCGGCTGCTCATCGTCGGCTGAGGCGCAGCCGTTCTATGTGAACTCGCCATACGGTATTGCACTGGCTCATAACGGAAATCTGACTAATGCGGATGAGTTGAAAGAGGCGCTGTTTCGCGATGATAAACGCCATATCAATACCAACTCTGACTCTGAAGTATTGTTGAATATCTTTGCCCATGAACTGCAATGTGCCAACAAGCTCCATATCGATGCCGATGATATTTTTGAAGCGGTGCGCGGTGTGCATCGCCGTTGTAAAGGGGGGTATGCGGCGATCGCAATGATCACCGGTATCGGCATCGTCGGCTTCCGTGACCCCTTCGGTATTCGCCCCGTCGTCTTTGGTAAACGCCGCTCTGAAATGGGCGATGAGTATATGATCGCCTCTGAAAGTGTTGCGCTAGATGCGCTGGGCTTCGAGAGAATCAGAGATGTCGCGCCGGGCGAGGCGGTATTTATTACCGTTGATGGCGAACTGCATACGTTACAGTGCGCTGAAAACCCGATCTATGCCCCCTGTATTTTTGAACATGTCTACCTTGCTCGCCCCGATTCGATCATTGATGATATCTACGTCTATCGTGCGCGCCTGCGCATGGGTGAAAAACTGGCTGAAAAGATCCAGCGTGAGTTTTCAGAGAACGATATCGATGTTGTGATCCCGATCCCGGACACCAGCCGTACCGCCGCACTGGCGCTAGCCAATAAGATGGGGGTGCGATACCGCGAAGGGTTTATTAAAAATCGTTATATTGGCCGCACCTTCATTATGCCGGGTCAGCAGCAGCGTAAAAAATCAGTGCGCCAGAAGTTGAATGCAATTGAGCTGGAATTTAAGGGTAAAAACGTGCTGCTGGTGGATGATTCGATTGTCCGCGGCACCACCTCTGATCAGATTATTCAGATGGCGCGTGATGCCGGGGCGAAGAATGTCTACTTCGCATCTGCTGCGCCACCCGTGCGCTACCCCAATGTTTATGGCATCGACATGCCGGCGGCGGAAGAGTTGATCGCCTTTAATCGTACGGATGAAGAGGTGTGTGACATTATCGGTGCAGACCGACTGATCTACCAGGATCTTGATGATCTGATCGATGCCGTGCGCGCCGGAAATCCTGCCGTTGAGCGGTTCGATACCTCCTGTTTTAACGGTGAGTATGTGACCGATGACATCACTCCTGAGTACCTCAGTCACCTTGAAAAATCACGTGCCGATAGCGCCAAGAGCAGGAAAAAGGCGAAAGCCAATGTGATCGACATGCATAACTCCCCGTAGCTGTTGCATGGCCCGCATTCGTTGGGCTGTTGACAGCCAGCGAACGCGGGCGTAAGGTGTGCAGGAAGTAAAGCGGTGGGAAACCACCGGGCGCCGATTTGAAAATCAGCTTGCGGGCGCCTTAAAAATACAGCTAAAGCGGGAAGAGCCTGCTTTAGTTTTCCGACTTGGCGGGTTTTTTTGTGCCTGGATATCACGCTACCGGGCCGTCTAAAATTCGCCGTCATTTTTATTATTTTGTGGGCATGACAGGTTTTGTGGGGATGCGGCAATGACAGAAAAAGATTTTAGCAAATATGGTATCGGTACCCGCGGTGTGTGCGCCGGGCAGCGACGTACGCAGGAAGGTGAACAGTCGGAGCCGATCTTCACCACCTCCAGTTTTGTATTTGACAGCGCCGAGCAGGCAGCCGCCCGTTTTTCCGGTGAAGAGCCGGGTAACATCTATTCACGTTTTACCAACCCAACGGTGAACACTTTTGAGCGGCGGCTGGCAGCGCTGGAAGGTGGTGAACGTTGTGTGGCTACCGCGTCCGGCATGGCGGCGATCACCGCAGCCTGTAGTGCGCTGCTGAAAAGTGGTGATCACATTCTCTCATCCAACGGGATCTTTGGCAGTACCACGCTGCTATTTAATAAATACCTGTCGCGATTTGGTATTGACCACAGCTCGATTCCGTTGACCGATCTTGATCGCTGGGAGTCATCGATCAAAGCCAATACACGTATGCTCTTTATCGAGACACCCTCAAACCCTCTGGCCGAGGTTGTTGATATCAGGGCGCTTGCTGAGATTGCCAAACGCAAGGGGTGCCTGCTGGTGGTGGACAACACCGTCTGCACCGCCGCGCTGCAACGCCCGTTAGCGCTGGGTGCTGATCTTGTCGTTGTTTCTGCCACAAAATATCTCGATGGCCAGGGGCGGTGTGTGGGCGGTGCGGTGATCGGCAGCGGTGAATTGATCGAAGAGGTCTACGGTTTTTTGCGCACCGCAGGGCCGAGCATGAGCCCGTTTAATGCATGGGTCTTTATGAAGGGGCTGGAGACCTTACGTGTGCGGATGCAGGCGCATAGCGCGAGCGCCCTGACGCTGGCAAAATGGATTGAAACCCATCCAGCCGTCCAGCAGGTCTTTTATGCCGGGTTGGCGTCGCACCCGCAGCACCCGCTGGCTGCACAGCAGCAAGATGGTTTCAGCGGCCTGCTGGCATTTGAACTAAAGGGTGGGCGAGATGAGGCGTGGCGTTTTATTAATGGCACTGAGCTGGTTTCGATTACGGCCAATCTTGGCGATGCCAAGACAACCATCACCCACCCCGCGACCACCACGCACGGGCGTTTAACGGATGAAGAGCGTGATGCCGCGGGTATTCATCAGGGGCTGGTTCGTGTGGCAGTGGGGCTTGAAGATGTCGAAGATCTACAGGCAGATCTGCAGCGCGGTTTTGATGCACAGGGGTAGGGTAAAGAGAGCGGCGAGTATTAGTTTGTTCGCTTGAAAACTGGCAGGGTTTCAAGCTCTACCGCACTCACCGGGTCAAGATGGATGACGACGTCAGCCGTTGGGATCGCCTGCACGATCTTCTCTTCCACCTGGTCGGCGATGTCATGCGCTTCGATCAGCGGAAGCTCATCGTCCAGTTCAATATGCATCTGAATGAACTCGGTGCGCCCGGAAAGACGGGTGCGCAGGTCGTGCATGCCACGTACATCAGGGTGCGCTTTTGCAATATCGATGATCTGCTGGCGTCTCTCTTCGGGTAGTTCGTGGTCAAGCAGATCATGAAAGGCCTCACTACCGATCTCCCATGAGCTGTAGAGGATGTAGGCTGCGATGCCGATCGCAAATAACGGGTCAATCCCTAACCAGCCAATCTGTGACAGCAGCAGTGCTGCAATAATGGCTACATTGGTGAATAGGTCGGTTTTATAGTGCAGCGCATCGGCGCGAATGGCGGTGGAATTGGTTTTTCTGATGACATGCTGCTGGATAGCGAGAAGCAGCAAGGTCGCGATGACCGAAAAAATCATCACACCCATCCCGATCTCGAAGGCTTCGATGGGGTGGGGGGTGATCAGTCGTTGAATCGCTTCAACTATCAGAAACAGGCCAGATCCCGCAATAAAAGTTGCCTGCGCCATACCGGCAAGCGATTCAGCCTTACCATGGCCAAAGCGATGCTCCTCGTCCGGTGGCGCCAGTGCATAACTGACTGCGAGCAGATTGATCAGCGAGGCGCCCGCGTCCATCAATGAATCAACCAGCGACGCAAGAATACTCACAGAGTCGGTCTGCCAGTAAGCGGCTAGTTTGGCAATGATCAGGATGAGAGCCGTGGTGACAGAAGCTCGAGTGGCCAGTCTAAGCAGGCGTTCGCTTTCGCTCTTGGTGAGAGTTTCTGACATCAGGTAATAGGAGTCTGGTTAACGTGATACTTCGGTATGATAGTTCTTTTTTTCTCTGGCAGCATTAAAAAATGGTGCTCTCAGGTGGTTGATATAAGCGTGTAAACTGGGTATCTATCTCTAATCTGGATTGATTTACGCTGGAATGATCTACTTTGGAACTCTTAAGATTTCGTACAGCTCATCCTTAAGGCTTAGGCGTTTCTTTTTAAGGTTTTCTGTGTACTCATCTGAAGGGGTTTCTATTTCTTCTTCAATGCGGAAGATCTGCTTATCGATCTCCTGATATTCATCGTAGAGTTTTATAAAATGGCGGTCATTTTTCTGTTTAAGTTCATGTATGCGCGCTTTGAATTCAGGGAACTCACGGGCGAGATCATGGTGATGTTCGGGCATAAGTAGCTCCTTGTGATTTTAATGAGTGGGTGCTGTAAAAACATCCATAATGAACCCTTAATCTATACCCCTGAGTACTGCAAGTCTACAGAATGGCGGTAGAATAATGCCTGACCTAAACACTTTTAAGACGTATACTGGCACGCTTAAATGGTTAAGGTTAATGATGAGTAAGTTAAAAAAACAGGAAATAGCCCCGGATTTCTCTCTATTGAACGCCGCTAAGCGAGAGACCAGTCTGGCCGATTTTAGAGGCAGGAAGAATGTCGTTCTCTATTTTTACCCGAGAGACGATACGCCAGGTTGTACGCTTGAAGCGACAGAGTTTACAAACCTTGCAGGTGACTTTGCCAAATTAAATACGGTGGTCATTGGTGTCAGCAAGGATTCCTGTAAGAGCCACCAATCTTTCATCGATAGATATAATCTAAAAATAGAGCTGCTTGCCGACACGGATGGGGTGTTATGTGAACGCTATGGAGTGTGGCAGGAAAAGAGCAGAAAAGGGGTGACGAAGATGGGTATTGTTCGCTCAACTTTTATCATCGATAAGAGAGGAGTGCTGAGTAGTGTTGAATATGGCACGGCTTCCGGCGGCCATGCTGCGCTTGTGCTGGAAAAAATTAAGAAACTCTGATACTCGGCTGGGAGTACCTCGCCTGTCATGTTGAAGTGGCTTGATCGCCTGCGTGTTCGTCACACCCTTC
>DRLG01000146.1 GCA_011053135.1 Chromatiales bacterium | reverse complement strand
GGCTGCACATGCTCAAACACCCCTTCAACCTGCACGGATGTGATCTGCATCGACTGTGGGTCGATCAGTTTCGCCGCCAGGCGCTCACCTGCGAAGGCGATCACCACCAGTAGCAACGACACGCCAGCGACACGCGGCAACCAGCGCCGACAGCGCTCAACAACGGGGCGCTGCTGCTGTTTTTCACTGCCTTTATTCGCCATGACCACCCCCCACCTCAATCACGCTACTCTCAAGAATACGCCACACCAGCGCATCAAAACTGATCCCTGCCGCCTCTGCCGCCATCGGCACAAGGCTGTGGTCGGTCATCCCCGGCACGGTGTTCACCTCAATTAACCACGCCTTCCCCTGCGCATCACACATCAGATCAACCCGCCCCCAGCCACGGCAGCCAACCGCATCAAATGCGTTCAGCGCTAGCTGCTGCAAAAGGGATTCCTGTCGCTCATCCAGCCCACACGGTGAGAGATAACTCGTCTCATCAGATTGATACTTCGCTTCATAGTCATAAAAGTCTCGCGCTGTTTTGACTCGAATCAGCGGCAGGGCTACCCCCTGCAAAATCGCAACGGTGTACTCCGCACCATCAATCCACTGCTCCGCCAGAACCGTCGCGCCACCTGCGGCCGCCTTCTGGCACGCAGACGGTAACTCAGTCGCCAGTGTCACTTTACTCATCCCGATACTAGAACCTTCCGTCGCAGGCTTTACAATCATTGGCAGTCCGATCTCAGCCACTACCTTTTCAAAATCACAGCCATCGCTTAACACTTGATAAGCGGGTGTCGGAAGCCCGCTCCCCTGCCAGAGCTGTTTGCTACGCAGCTTATCCATCCCTAATGCAGAGCCCATCACACCCGTTCCGGTGTAGGGCAGACCGATCGCTTCCAGCGCCCCCTGAATCACACCATCTTCGCCGCCGCGTCCATGCAGCATAATAAAGGCGCGATCAAATCCCGCCTGACGAATCGACAATAGATCTTCTTTTGCAGGGTCTACCGCATGCGCATCAACACCGCTACGCAGCAGTGACTGCAACACAGCATCACCGCTCTTTAGCGAGATCTCACGCTCTGATGAGTTACCGCCCATCAATACGGCGACCTTTCCAAAGCGTGCAGCTTGATCGACACAGCGCATCATCGGCTCTACTTCTCTCCGATCGGCGCAGCGTCGCCAACAATATGTACCTCTGGCACCAGCTTAACCCCCTGCTCTTCCTCTACCCGCCTCATCACCAATTGAATCAGCCCCTCAATATCCGCAGCGGTAGCAGTGCCGCTATTAATAATAAAATTGGCATGCTTCTCTGATACAACCGCGCCACCCATTGAATACCCCTTTAACCCACAGGCCTCAATCAGACGACCAGCGTGGTCACCCTCGGGATTACGAAAGACAGAACCGCAACTCGCCTGCCCTGTCGGCTGCGTTTCATTACGTTTTTCAAGTAGCGCCCTGGTACGCGCCAGACCATCTTCACGTGCGATTCTCAGACGAAAGTGAGCAGCGAGAAACCACTCATCCTCTGGGCCCGTTACAGTACGGTAGCCAATCTGATACTCCTCCGGAGTGCGTAGATAACGCCGTCCCTGTCGGTCTATCGTCTCAACCATCTCGACGATCGGCCAGGTCTCACCACCAAAGGCGCCGGCGTTCATTGCCAGCGCGCCACCCACAGTGCCGGGAATACCGATCAAGAATTCGCCCCCCGCCAGGCCAAAGCGCACACTAAAACGGGCAAGCTTGGCGCAGGGAACACCCGCTTCAGCACGAATCAGATCACTCTCTAATAGCGCCAGTTTGCCAAGCACCCCACTAGTGCAGATCACCGCACCATCAATACCGCCATCACGCACCAGCAAGTTACTCCCCAGCCCAACCCATACGATCGGCTCTTCAGGAGGCAGCTGGGCCAGAAAGGTTGCCAGCTCTTCAACCGTATCAGGCTTAAAGAATCGCTTTGCTGTACCACCAACACGCCATGAAGTGTGACGTGACATCGATTCATTGCACCGCAACTCACCCATAAAGACCTCGCCTCCATCTGACGCTGTTGCCGCTAAAATAATAGTCACGACGCCTCCCCTCTATTCTCGTGCCGCAATGTTTTTTCCAGGCGTGCCGCCACTGCCCCCACATCTCCCGCCCCTAACGTCAGCAGCACATCTCCCTGCTGTAACAGACCAGCGAGGATCGTCTCCAGCTCATCGTTATCTTCGATAAAGACAGGGTCAACCTGATTTCGGGCGCGGATCGCTCGACACAGTGCGCGCGAATCTGCGCCAGCAATGGGCCGCTCCCCGGCTGCGTAGACATCCAGCATCAGTAGCACATCCGCCTCAGATAGCTCCCTGGCAAAGTCATCAAACAGCTCCTGGGTACGGGTATAGCGATGCGGTTGAAACACAACGACCAGACGACGCCCCGGCCAGCCGTCGCGAATGGCGGCAATCGCAGCGGCGATTTCACGCGGGTGATGACCGTAATCGTCGATCATCAACACCTCACCCAGTGCCGTATTCAGCTCGCCATAAACATGGAAACGGCGCCCGATTCCCTGAAAGTTCTCCAGCCCCTTCAGGATTGATGCGTCATCAACTCCCAGCTCATGCGCCACGGCAATCGCTGCAGTCGCATTCAGGACATTATGTCTGCCTGCCATGTTGAGCGTGACATCAAGCCACTGCGGTCTGCCCGCACGTGAGACTTTAAAGCGGGTAATCGCCTGCTGCTGGCGAATATCAGAGATGGTGATATCCGCCTTATCTGATGTGCCGTAGGTCATCAGCGGACGCGAGACCTCTGGCAACACCTCTTTAACAACAGGGTCATCAAGACAGACCACCGCCAGCCCATAAAAAGGGAGGTGGTGCAGAAACTCAACAAAGGTTTGTCGCAGCACGGCAAAGTCACCACCGTAAGTACTCATATGATCTGCATCAATATTGGTCACCACGGCCAGCACCGGTTGTAGATGCAAAAAGGAGGCATCACTTTCATCGGCCTCGGCAACCAGATACTGTCCCGCGCCAAGACGTGCATTGCCGCCGGTGCTATTTAGCCGCCCGCCGATAACGAAGGTTGGATCAAGCCCACCCTCTGCCAGCACACTGGCAATGAGACTCGTGGTGGTTGTTTTACCGTGGGTCCCCGCCACTGCGATGCCGTAGCGAAAGCGCATCAACTCGGCCAGCATCTCTGCACGTGGAATAACAGGGATGTGCAATCTGTTAGCTGCGACGATCTCAGGGTTATCACGTTTGACCGCTGTCGATTTCACCACTACGTCACACCCCTCAACCGCCGATGCATCATGGCCAATAGAGAGTTTCATACCGCGGGCGACCAGTCGCCGGGTCGTCGCGCTCTCCTGCATATCCGAGCCGCTCACCTGATAACCGAGGTTGAGTAACACCTCCGCGATGCCACTCATACCGGCACCACCGGCACCGATAAAGTGGATGCGCTTAACCCGCGCCATCCACTTATTGCTATCTGGCTGCACCAGCACCGTATCAGCCATGCGCCACCTCCATACAGATATCAGCCACCCGCCTGACTGCATCGGGCTTCGCCAGCGAGCGACCTTTTAGCGCCATATCCAGCAGGTGCTCCCTGACACCGGCGTGATCACCGTGCTGCTGGTAAAGCGCCTGCCATAGCGACGTAAGCTGAGCGGCGTTAAACGCCTCCTGACGAATCAGCAGCGCCGCGCCACCTTCGACCAGAAATGCCGCGTTATGTGCCTGGTGGTCATCCACCGCATGGGGGTAGGGCACCAGCCATGCGGCAACCCCGGCGGCGCTCAGTTCAGAGATGGTTAACGCCCCGGCACGACACAACACCAGATCGGCCCAGCCGTAGGCCGCTGCCATATCTTCTATAAAGGGTTCGATGCGCGCTTCCACTGCGGCCGCGCGGTAGCTGTCACGCGCCTCATCAATCAGACGCTCACCGGCCTGATGCCATATCACTGGACGCTGCTCCACTGCGATAGCCGCCATCGCAGCGGGAAGCGCTCGATTCAATGATTGCGCACCCAGACTTCCCCCCAGCACCAGCAGCCGTAGCGCGCCAGCGCGCTTTTCATAACGTGCTGACGGCGGCGGCAGCGCCGCAATCGCATCGCGTACCGGGTTGCCAACCAGTTGAGGATCGCTCTTTTTCTGCAACGCGCCCGGAAAGGCCTGCAGAGTTTTTGTCGCAACTCGCGCCAGCAGACGGTTGGTTAAACCCGCAACGGCGTTCTGCTCATGGATCACCAGCGGCTTATGTAGCAGCCAGGTCATCATCCCCCCTGGGCCTGCGACAAAACCGCCCATACCAAGCACCGCCATCGGACGACAGCGCATGATGATCACCAGTGACTGATAGAGCGCCGAGAGCAATTTGAAGGGCGCCAGCAGCCAGCTCACCACCCCCTTGCCGCGCAGCCCACTGATACTCACCCACTCAACTGGAATGCCTGCGGCGGGTACCAGCTTCGCTTCGATGCCGCGGCGCGTTCCCATCCAGATCACTTCAACACCGCGGGCCTGTAGCGCCTGCGCCACTGCCAGCGCCGGGAAGACATGGCCGCCGGTGCCACCCGCCATGATCATGATCCGAGTCACCATCGCGTGGCCCCCTCGGTCGCCCCATCTTTCTGACTACCTACGGCCTTCTTATGGTTGTCGTACTCAACCAGGCGGCGCTCGTAGTCAACACGCAGCAGCAGCGCAACGGCAATACACATCACCAGCACACTACTGCCGCCATAACTCATAAAAGGCAGCGTCAACCCTTTGGTCGGCAACACACCCATGTTCACGCCGATGTTGATAAAGGCCTGTATGCCGATCCAGATACCGAGACCATAGGCAAGGTAGGATGCGAAACGCATCCCGACCTTTTCAGCCAGCCGCCCGATCATAAAGGCGCGAACCACCACAAATGAGAAGAGGGCGATGATCGTTAGCCCACCGACAAAACCAAACTCTTCCGAAATCACCGCAAACAGGAAATCTGTGTGGGCCTCTGGCAGGTAGAACAGTTTCTGTACACTCCCCCCGAGACCAACACCAAACCATTCACCCCGCCCAAAGGCGATCAGTGCCTGGGTTAACTGGAAGCCGCTATTAAATGGATCGGCCCATGGATCCATAAAGCCGGTAATCCGCTCCATGCGGTAAGGTGATGAGACCGCGAGCGCAGCCAGTGCCAGCGCCATCAACACCACCAGTACCAGAAATTGTGAAAAGCGAACACCGCCAAGAAACATCATCGCCATAGCGGTCGCCAGAATCACCGCTGCGGCACCGAAGTCCGGCTCTGCCAGTAACAGTACACTGACCAGCGCCAACACTGCCATCGGGCGAACAAAGCCGCCCAGCGCTGTCTGCATCGAATCGCCGTGACGCACCAGGTAACCGGCCATGTAGACAATCACAAACAACTTGGCAAACTCTGACGGCTGCACATTGGCAACACCCAGCGATAACCAGCGCATACTACCGTTAACCTCACGACCGATACCCGGGATCAGCACAAGTATTAACAGCAGCACACCCGCCATCAGCAGATAACCGCCCATCTTTTCCCATGTCGTTAACGGCAGACGCAGCGCTACAGCAGCAACCAGGAGACCGATCAGCACATAGGCCATCTGGCGACCCAGGTAATAAAATGGCTGACCAAGTTTGCGATCTGCAATCTCAAAAGATGATGAACCCACCATCACAATCCCGATGCCCAGCAACATAAATATTGCGAAGAGCAGCCAGTGCTCTTTTAGTAACTTCACATCACTAACGCTCGGCGTCTTTGACTTGATCGTCACCACCGCTTCAGCGCTCGGCTTACGAAAGGCCATTGCCCGACTCATGCGAGCACCTCCTTTACCGCTGCGATAAACGCTCTGCCACGCGCTTCGAAGCCACTAAACATATCGAAGCTGGCACATGCCGGCGACAGCAGCACAGCATCACCCGCCTCCGCTAACTGAGCCGCCTCGGCAACGGCCAGCGCCATCGACTCGGCATAGCGTACGGGAACCTCGCCATCGAGCGCGGCCGCTATTGATGGCGCATCCTGCCCCAGTAAAATAACCGCACGCGCCTTTTCAGCCACCACCTTTTTAAGGGGTGAAAAATCTGCTCCCTTTCCAATCCCACCCGCGATCAGAATCACTCGACGATCCAGTCCAGCCAGTGCTGCCACCGTTGCACCGACATTTGTCCCCTTCGAATCATTAAACCAGGTAATGCCGTCTCTCTCTGCCACCCACTGCATTCGATGCGGCAGCCCTGTAAACTGCTTAAGTCCAGCCACAATGGCAGGTAGTGAAACAGCAACACTCTCGGCGAGCGCTATTGCGGCCAGAGCATTGGCGATGTTGTGCGCCCCCTTAATGGCAAGTGCCTCAACCGGCATGATCAACTGCTCACCCTTTGCCAGATAACGGATACCCTCTTTCAGCTGCACGCCATAACTGTTTTCACCCGGCACACCCATGCCAAACGAATAGCGGGTTCGACCGTTCAGCTGCATCCTGTTAAGCAGCGGGTCGTCACGATTCCACACCACCACTCCATCACCCCGCATGATGCGCTGTTTGGCAGAGAGGTAATGGGCCAGGTCATCATAGCGATCGAGGTGGTCTGGACTCAGATTCAAAATCACAGATGCCGCGGCGTTCAGCTCATGCGTTGTTTCCAGTTGAAAACTCGATAGCTCTAACAGATAGAAGTCCGGCGCCTCTTCACCCGGTCGAGGTAGTAACGTCAGCGCAGGTGTGCCGATATTGCCGCCCACCGCCACCCGTTTTCCGGCACAACATAAGATCGTATTGAGCAGTTCTGTCACACTGCTTTTACCATTTGATCCGGTAATCGCGATCACTGGCGCATCGCTATTGCGTGCAAAGAGATCAATATCGCCAATTACCGGCAGGCCGGCCGCGACCGCAGCGGCCACTGCCGGTGTCTGGAGTGCAACACCCGGGCTCAATATAATCTCAGCGCAATCTAAAAACAGTGATGTTTCGAATGCCCCCAGCTGTAGCGCTGTCTCAGGAAACTCCGCTCTAAACGTCGCCAGCTCTGGTGGCGCCTCTCGGCTATCAACAACCATAAACGGGATATTTTGCGCCTGCAAAAAACGGGCGCAGGAGAGCCCGGTCTTTCCCAGACCGACAATCAGGCGTCGTTGCTGTTGCGCGTCATTCATTGCGTTATCTTTTATCCAGCCATCTTTAGTTGTGGTTTCAGTCACTACGCTTTTTACCACCGGCCCTTTTGCACCAGCTTGTTCACCATGCTGTTTCTCAACCGACCTCATCGAATCTTCAGCGACGCCAGGCCAATCAGTACCAATATCACGGTGATAATCCAGAAACGGACAATCACGCGCGGTTCGGGCCACCCCTTTAACTCAAAGTGGTGGTGCAGTGGCGCCATGCGGAAGACTCGTTTTCCGGTCAACTTATACGACGCCACCTGAATCACCACCGACGCGGTCTCCATCACAAAAACACCCCCCATGATCAGCAGTACGATCTCCTGCCGCACCACCACCGCAGTCACACCCAGCGCAGCACCCAGGGCCAGCGCGCCGACATCACCCATAAAAACCTGAGCGGGGTGGGTGTTGAACCATAGAAAACCGAGCCCGGCACCTGCGATTGCGCCACAGAAGATCGCCACCTCACCGACGCCAGCGACATAAGGGATGCCGAGGTATTCTGCAAATTTCATATGTCCGGTCACGTAGGCGAAGATGCCGAGCGCACTTGCCACCATCACCGTCGGCATGATCGCCAGCCCATCAAGCCCGTCGGTGAGGTTTACCGCATTACTAAATCCAACGATCATTAAGTAGGTCAGGACGATGTACATGATGCCGAGATCGATTACGACATCTTTAATAAAAGGGAGAATCAGCTGTGTCTCGACTGGCATCTTCGCAGTCGCATATAAAAAGATGGCGGCACCCAGCCCCGCTACCGATTGCCATTTAAATTTATCTCGCGCGCTGAGCCCCTCTGAGCTACCGCCGACAATCTTGCGATAATCATCGATCCAGCCAATCGCACCAAAGAGCAGTGTCACGATCAACACCACCCAGACATAGCGATTACCGAGATCACCCCACAACAGAGTACTGATCGCAATCGCAACCAGAATCAGCGCCCCACCCATAGTGGGGGTACCTGATTTAATCAGATGGCTTTGCGGGCCATCATCACGCACATTCTGTCCAATCTGGTTGGCACTCAATTTACGAATCATCACCGGGCCAATCACAAAAGAGATCACCAGCGCCGTCAGCACACCGAGAATGGCGCGCAGGGTCAGGTAGCGAAAGACGCCAAAGCCGCTATAACTCTCTGCTAAATATTCTGTCAGTAGCAGCAGCATATTAGCTCCCCACCCCTACGGCACGCGCAAGCGGGGTTGTTTTATCTGCTCCACCCGCCCCCCCTTTCGCCTCCAGTAGCGCCGCTACCACCTTTTCCATCTGCATACTACGAGACCCTTTCACCATCACGGTCGCTGCACCGCCCAGCGTGAGCAGTGCGCTTTTCAACGCAACGATCAGCGCCGCCTGTGTTGTGAAGTGGTGTGCGTTGTCGCCAAATGAGCCGACTGCAAGTTGTGCCAGTTCACCCACTGTAAATAGCTGGCGAACGCCCGAGGCGCGTATCTGATCACCCATCTGT
>DRLG01000145.1 GCA_011053135.1 Chromatiales bacterium | reverse complement strand
GCTGGTTGCCGCGTGTCGCTGGCGTGTCGTTGCTACTGGTGGTGATCGCCTTCGCAGGTGAGCGCCTGGCGGCGAAACTGATCGACCCACAGTCGATGCAGATCACATCCGTGCAGGTTGAAGGGGTGTTTGAGCATGTGCAGCCTGTGGATGTGAAGCGAGTCGTCGCAAGTTTTCGTGAGCAGGGTTTTCTTGGGGTCGATGTTGCGCAGGTTAAACGGGCGATTGAGGCGTTGCCGTGGGTCAGGCACGCCTCGGTACGCCGTGTCTGGCCCGGTACGCTCTATGTCTCGCTACAGGAGCAGACGGTTGCAGCGCGCTGGCGCGATGCGGGGCTGGTGAGTCCAGCAGGTGAACTCTTTTTTCCCCAGGATAGAACGGGCTTTGATAACTACCCTGAGCTGAGTGGTCCGGGTAGCGATGGTGTGGCGGTGTTGGCGAAATATTTAAAGGTGCGTGAGATGCTGGCCGGGCACAGTTTATCTGCAATACGGCTTACGCAGGATGAGCGGCGTGCATGGGTGGTAACACTGAGCAGTGGGGTGAAGTTACTACTGGGGCGGAAAGAGAGTGAGGCGCGGCTGGCGCGTTTTATTGAACTGTATCCAGAGGTGTTGCAGGCGTGGGAGCAGTCCATTGATGAAGTCGATTTACGTTATACCAATGGTTTTGCCGTTCGCTGGCATGCGGCGAGCAGGAAGCAGCATGAAATTGCGCAAGGTTGAGAGTAGAGAGAGACAACATTATGTCTAAAAAAGATGAAAAAGATCTGATCGTCGGGCTCGATATCGGTACCTCCAAGGTGGTGGCGATTGTGGGCGAGATTACCGATAGCGACAAGATCGAAATTATCGGTATCGGTTCACACCCATCAAAAGGGCTTAAAAAAGGGGTGGTGGTTAATATTGAATCGACGGTGCAGTCGATTCAGCGTGCAGTAGAAGAGGCAGAGTTGATGGCGGGGTGTGAGATTCATGCCGTTTATGCCGGTATTGCAGGCAGCCATATCCGCAGTCTGAACTCACACGGTATTGTGGCGATTCGTGATAGCGAGATTGCTGCCGGTGATGTTGATCGTGTGATCGATGCGGCGCGCGCCGTCGCGATTCCAGCGGATCAGAAGATCCTGCATATCCTGCCGCAGGAGTTCATTATCGATAATCAGGATGGCATCAAAGAGCCGATTGGCATGTCGGGAGTGCGCCTCGAAGCGAAGGTGCATATGGTGACCGGCGCGGTGAGTGCCGCGCAAAACATTATCAAGTGTGTCCGTCGTTGTGGGCTTGAGGTCGATGATGTGATTCTTGAGCAGCTGGCTTCCAGCTATTCCGTCCTGATGGATGATGAAAAAGAGCTAGGTGTCTGTCTGGTTGATATTGGCGGTGGCACCACCGATATCGCCATCTTTACCGATGGTTCGATTCGACATACCGCTGTGATCCCTATTGCCGGTGACCAGGTCACCAACGATATCGCTGTCGCTCTGCGCACACCGACGCAATACGCAGAAGAGATCAAAATTAAATATGGCTGCGCATTAACGCAGTTAGCCAGTCCTGAAGAGACCATTGAAGTGCCGAGTGTCGGTGATCGCCCCGCAAGGCGGCTGGCGCGACAGACCCTGGCCGAGGTGGTGGAGCCAAGGTATGAAGAGCTGTTTGTGCTGATTCAGGCAGAGCTACGCAGAAGTGGCTTTGATGATTTGATTGCGGCGGGAGTCGTATTGACCGGTGGGACATCAAAGATGGAAGGGGTGATCGAGTTGGCGGAAGAGATCTTTCACACCCCGGTTCGTCTGGGTGTTCCGCAATATGTGGAGGGGCTGGTTGATGTGGTACGCAACCCCATCCATGCGACAGGTGTAGGGTTGCTGCTGTATGGGCATACGCAGCAACATGTGAAAAGCCCGAATCGTGGGGAGACGGGTGGAGGTGGTATCTGGGCGAGGATGAAGAGCTGGTTTCAGGGTAATTTTTAAGTTTGTAGTCATCAAAATAATTGTAGTGAATTAAAGAACCAAGGAGAAAAAGTATGTTTGAACTAATGGATGCATATAGCCAGAACGCAGTAATCAAAGTGATCGGTGTTGGCGGCGGCGGCGGCAATGCGGTGGAGCATATGGTATCTGCAAACATCGATGGTGTTGATTTTATCTGCGCCAATACCGATGCTCAGGCGTTGAAGAACTCCTCTGCACGCACTACCCTGCAGCTCGGAAATACGGTGACAAAAGGGCTGGGCGCTGGCGCTAACCCTGAAGTTGGCCGTCAGGCTGCGATGGAAGATCGTGATCGTATTGCGGAGGTGATTGAGGGGGCGGATATGGTTTTCATCACCGCCGGCATGGGTGGTGGTACCGGTACCGGGGCTGCGCCAATCGTTGCTCAGGTGGCGAAAGATATGGAGATCTTAACAGTTGCCGTTGTGACCAAACCCTTTCCGTTTGAAGGTAAAAAGCGCGCCAGAATTGCAGACGAGGGGATAGAGGCGCTGGGTGAACATGTGGATTCGTTGATCACTATTCCAAATGAGAAGCTGCTCTCTGTACTGGGTAAAGATGCGTCGCTGCTGGACGCCTTTAAGTCGGCTAACGATGTGTTGCTGGGGGCAGTGCAGGGGATCGCCGAGCTGATCACGCGTCCTGGCCTGATCAATGTTGATTTCGCGGATGTGCGGACGGTGATGTCTGAAATGGGCATGGCGATGATGGGCTCTGGCAGTTCGTCCGGTGAGCACCGTTCACGTGAGGCCGCTGAAGCGGCGATCGCAAGCCCACTGCTGGAAGACGTTAACCTCGCCGGAGCGCACGGTATTCTCGTCAATGTGACGGCCGGCCTGAGCATGACCATTGGTGAATTCGAAGAGGTGGGTAACACCGTGAAAGAGTTCGCCTCTGATGATGCCACAGTGGTGGTGGGCACCGTTATCGACCCAGAAATGGAAGATGAGCTGCGTGTCACCGTCGTGGCGACTGGTCTGGGGCAGGCCTCGGTGAAGCTTGAGGCGAAGCCTGTTAAGTTGATCTCCAAAACAAATGGAGGAGAGGTCGATTACAATAAGCTTGACCGCCCAACTGTGATGCGTAACCAGACGACGGCAACAGATCAGAATGTGATTCCAGCAGATAGCACCAATCTTGATTATCTCGATGTCCCGGCTTTCCTGAGACGCCAGGCGGACTAATCGTGTCAGGTCAGGCAGGGGAGGTGTAAAAGCGCGATTTTCCCATGAATTTCGGCGGGTTTTTCTAGCCAGAGCCGGGGTGTTGGGCGCTCCTGTTTCTATGCAGTATGGGGTGTCTATGCTAATATCCGCCGGGATCGGCAGATGGCCGTCTGGAATTAATTTGGCTCGTGATCTGTCAGCGTGTGGCGCGGGTGGGAAAATAGGTAAGATGATTAAGCAACGTACACTGAAAAACGTTATCCGGGCCACCGGTGTTGGGCTGCATACGGGTGAGAAGATCTACCTGACCCTGCGCCCGGCCCCTGTGGATAGAGGGATCGTTTTTCGCCGCATTGACCTTGACGAACCTGTTGAAATTGAAGCAAAAGAAGAGAACGTCGGTGATACACGGCTCTCCACCACGTTGATTAAAGATGGTGTGCGGATCTCAACGGTTGAACATCTGCTGTCTGCATTTGCCGGGCTAGGGATCGATAACGCCTATGTGGAACTGAGTGCCTCTGAAGTGCCGATTATGGATGGCAGCGCAGGACCGTTTGTTTTTCTGATTCAGTCCGCAGGTATCGAAAGCCAGTCAGCGCCCAAGCGTTTTATCCGTATTAAGAAGCCTGTTATCGTGCAGGACGGTGACAAATGGGCCCGCTTTGACCCGTTTGAGGGGTTTAAGGTCTCGTTTGCGATCGACTTCAAACATCCGGCATTCGATGGTAAGGCGCGAGAGGCGACCGTCGACTTTTCCACAACCTCATTTGTGAAAGAGGTGAGTCGTGCACGTACCTTTGGGTTTATGCGCGATATTGAGTGGTTAAGAGAAAAAAACCTGGCACTGGGCGGTAGTATGAAAAATGCGATCGTGGTCGATGATGATCGTATTCTGAATGAAGATGGCCTGCGCTATGACGATGAATTTGTGAAGCATAAGGTGCTGGATGCCATTGGTGATCTCTACCTGTTAGGTTACAGTTTGATCGGTGCATTTAGTGGTCACAAATCGGGCCATGACCTCAATAATCACCTGCTGCGTACGTTGATGGCGGATAAAGAGACGTGGGAGCTGGTAACCTTTGAAGAGGAAGGTGCGCTGGCCCCCATCTCGTTTGCCCAGCCAATACCGGCGGGCTGATCAATATTGAGCAGTCGATCAGGGGTTGCTCTGTTTGCGGCTGGCAAGCCGCAGCAAGGACTCCTTTAATCTGCGGTGAGGGGTTGTTTCTGCAAGGCCGGTGATCAAGGTCGCAGATTGAGAAGAAATCGCAAGATTACACCTTGCGCCCCCCACTTTTTTCGCCGATACAGGTTTAATTCGGATCTGAATCTCTTTTATATGGTTGCAGTGGTGGTGGGTCAGGGTCGATAGCATGGCCGGTGTATAAAAGCGGAGTTGAGATGCCCAGGCGGCGCTCTCCGTTTGCAGG
>DRLG01000144.1 GCA_011053135.1 Chromatiales bacterium | reverse complement strand
TCTTCGATGATGATAATCGGCGTGGCATGGCGGTCGACTCAATGGTTTCGGGTGGCTGTATTATTTCGGGCGCCGTGGTGCGCCATACCCTGCTGTTTTCTAACGTAACGGTGGATGACTATAGTAAGGTTGAAGCGTCGGTGGTCCTGCCCGATGTGAAGATCGGCAAGCACTGCCACATTACCCGAGCGATTATCGATAAAGGCTGTGTCATTCCAGATGGTACGATTATTGGTGAGAACATGGCGCAGGACAAAGAGAAATACCATGTATCACCGAAAGGTATTGTACTGGTAACATCAGATATGCTGGGGCATGAACTACACCATGTCCGATAGTGGTGAGCGTAAACAGCCGTTGAATGTTGTGCTCTACTGGCATATGCACCAGCCGGACTATCGTGACCTGCGTAATGGCCACTACCACCTTCCCTGGACCTACCTGCACACAATTAAGGATTATGTGGATATGGCGGCGCACCTGGAAAATCAGCCGGGTGCCAGGGCTGTTGTTAATTTTGCCCCTGTTTTGCTGGAGCAGATTCAGGACTATTCACTGCAACTTAAAGAACACCTGAAGGGTGGTCAGGCGCTGCGAGATCCGCTCCTTGCAGCGCTGGCTGATCCAGTTCTGCATCTCGATAGCGATGCGCGTTTAACGTTAGTAAAGGCCTGTTTACGGGCCAATCGACAACGTTTGATAGAGCGCTTTGAACCCTTTAAGACGCTGGCAGAGATGGCTGAATTGGTTATCGAGCAGCCGGAAAAGCTGCCATATTACTCAGAACAGTTTTTTATCGATCTGCTTGTCTGGTATCACCTGAGCTGGATTGGTGAGACGGTTCGCAAGCGTGATGCGCGGATTAAGGCGTTGATGGCGCGTGAGACTCGCTTCACTATCTGTGACCGCCACTGCCTGGTTGAGGTGATTTATGAGTTGATCAGTGGTGTCCTCGGTCGTTATAAGGCGCTGGCGGAGGCGGGCAGGATTGAACTGTCGATGACACCTTATGCCCACCCTATTGTCCCTTTGTTGATCGATTTTAACAGTGCTCAGCAGGCGATGCCGGGTGCCGAGATGCCGCTATCGCCAGCTTACCCCGGCGGTCTTGAGCGGAGTCGCTGGCATATGCAGAAAGGGGTTGAGGTGTTCCAGCAGATCTTTGGCTTGACGCCTGCAGGTTGCTGGCCTTCAGAGGGGGCTGTTAGCAGCGAGACTATTGAGCTCATTGATGAGATGGGGCTGAAGTGGTTAGCCAGCGGAGAGACGGTGCTGCGCAATTCACTACGAAAATCAGTGGGCGATGAGGGTGAAAACGGTGAATGTATTCAGAAGGCGTATCAATACCGAGACAGGGCGGTGACCTGCTTCTTCCGTGATGACGGCCTTTCTGATCTGATCGGGTTTAAATATTCTGACTGGCACGCCGACGATGCGGTGGCTAATCTCATCCATCATCTTGAGAATGTTTCTGAAAGTTGCGCTGGTCAGCCTGACCGGCTGGTTTCTATTATTCTCGATGGTGAAAATGCGTGGGAATATTACCCCGAGAATGGCTACTACTTTCTCTCTGCGCTGTATGAAAAACTGGTTCAGCACGAGGGCATTCAGCTAACCACTTATAGCGAATATCTTTCTGTACCCAGGGAGCAGACGCGAGTAGAAGAGATTGTGGCGGGTAGCTGGGTTTATGGCACACTCTCTACCTGGATTGGTGAAGCGGACAAGAACCGCGCCTGGGACATGCTGGTTGATGCAAAACAGGCCTATGACCGCACCGTTGCAGAGGGGCGGCTCGACAGGCAGCAACTGCAGCGAGCAACGACGCAGCTGGCCACCTGTGAAAGCTCAGACTGGTTCTGGTGGATGGGGGAGTATAACTCGGCTGAATCGGTAGCATCCTTTGATGAACAGTTCCGCATGCACCTTGGAAACCTCTACCAGATACTGGGGGTCACACCGCCTGAGTATCTGGCCAAAGCGTTCTCATTTGGTAGTGGCGCTCCAGCCATGGGTGGCGCAATGCTGCCTGGCCAGCAGCAGTAGACAGGCAAGGTGAAAACTCCCGAAGTCACTCCCATCTTTAATCGACGCAGCGCCGGAGTATTACTCCACCCAACCTCCCTGCCTGGACCGTGCTCAAGTGGCGACATTGGCCACAGCACCTACCGCTTTATCGAGCTACTGCATCACTGCGGGATTAAGGTGTGGCAGATGTTGCCACTGGGGCCAACGCATGAGGATAGATCCCCCTATCAATGTCTGTCAGTACATGCCGGCAGCCCCATGCTGATTAGCCTTGACTGGCTGGTTGACCACGGCTGGCTCAACCTTGCTGATGTTGAGCTTGAGCCGACTGATCCACACTATCGAAGCCGGGGGCTTGTTAAAGCAAAAGAGGGGTTTGATCGGCAGGCCGACAAGCAGTGGTTAACGCGACTGGACTCATTTAGAGAGAGACACCAGGAATGGCTTGATGACTATGCGCTCTATGTTGCATTGAAGCAGAAATACCACGGCCAGCCCTGGTATGAATGGCCGCAGAAGCTGGCCCAGCGTCAGCCTGAGGCCATCGCTGAGTGTGGTGAACAGCTAAGTGAAGCGGTTGCTCAGGTGATCTTTGAACAATTTATTTTTTTTACTCAGTGGCAGGAGGGGCGCGAATACGCCGCACGCCATGATGTGGCACTCTTTGGTGATATGCCGATCTTTGTCGCGCACGATAGTGCGGATGTATGGGCCAGACGTAACAACTTTCTGCTCAATGAAGAGGGAGAGATGTCTTATGTGGCAGGGGTTCCACCCGATGCGTTTTCTGACACAGGACAGCGCTGGGGAAACCCGCTTTATGACTGGGGCTATATGAGTGAGGATGGTTTCGACTGGTGGAAGGGGCGTATCACAACCCAGCTTGCACTGTTTGACCTGATTCGTATCGATCACTTTCGCGGGCTTGAGGCGTGCTGGATGATCCCGGCTACTGAAGAGACGGCGATGAATGGTCGCTGGCAGAAGGTTCCTGGAGAGGCGATGTTAAGCGCACTATTTGAGTGTTTTCCTCACCTGCCGCTAGTAGCTGAAGATCTCGGTGTAATCACCGACGAGGTGGTGGAGCTTAAAAACAGATTTCACCTGCCGGGGATGAAGGTGTTGCAGTTTGCCTTTGATGGCAATACCAGCAACCCCCATTTACCGCACCACTGTTACTGTCACGACCTGCTCTATACTGGAACGCACGACAACGACACGACGCTGGGCTGGATTAACAGTGAGCACGGCTATAATCGAGACTTTTTTAATGCTTACGCTGCCTGTGATGGCTTGTTGCCTGAAGAGAAGGCGATCGCGCTGATACGGATGGCGATCGCTTCGGTCTCTTTCTTATGTGTAATACCGATGCAGGATCTGTTGATGCTGGACACAGAGGCGAGAATGAATACTCCCGGTACTGTCGGTAATAACTGGCAATGGCGGTTTGAATGGCAGCAGGTGAGACCAGAGCTGCTAGAAACAGTTAAACATTATATCTATTTGTATCAAAGGTAAGTTATGCCCAACATGAAAAAACCAGAGGCTTCCAGCAAGACAAAGAAGTGTAGCCTGGTCATGCCCCCTGTAGAAAAACTGGCATCTGATAGTGAAGCGTTGGCGTGCGATTTTCATCGTTACCTATCCAGCCATCTGGGGCGCTGCCTGGGGTGTATGCCGTATTATCTCTACGAAGCGCTCTCTTTTACCATTCGGGATCGTGTAATGGCTGATTGGCAGAAGACCTTGCGTGCCCATGAGACGCCCGGCCGTAGAAAGGCCTACTACATGTCGCTTGAATTTCTGATTGGCCGTTCTCTGGGGAATCATATTTTAAACCTCGGTTTGAATGATGAGACGACAGAGGCGATGCACAGATTTGCACTTGAGATGGAGGAGATTACCACTGCCGAGATTGATGCAGGTTTAGGTAATGGTGGTCTGGGGCGACTAGCGGCCTGTTTTATGGATAGCTGCGCTACGTTACAACTACCCGTAGTGGGGTATGGCATTCGCTATGAATATGGCATGTTTAAACAGGAGATTGAAAATGGTTACCAGCTTGAGAAACCCGATCACTGGTTACGTGATGGAAACCCATGGGAGTTAGAGCGCCCGGAATTCACTCAACAGATTAAATTTGGCGGTCGAGTGGAGTTTATTAATGAGAGTGACGGTACCATGCGCTGCCGGTGGCAGGATACCGACGATGTGCTGGCGATTCCATACGATGTACCCATCTCCGGTTATAAAAATGACACTGTTAACACCCTGCGCCTCTGGTCTGCCAGCGCCACCAGCGTTTTTAGCCTGGAGGAGTTTAATGCCGGTAGTTATCCTGAAGCGGTTGAAGCAAAGAACGAAGCCGAACATATCACTATGGTGCTCTACCCCAATGATGCCAGTGAGAACGGCAAGGTGTTGCGCCTCAAACAGCAGTATTTTCTAGCCTCCGCCAGTCTGCAGGATGTGCTGCGTCAGTGGGAGATCAATGAAGGTTGTGATTACAGCAAGTTTGCTGAACAGAACGTTTTTCAGATGAATGATACCCATCCAACCATCGCAGTGGCGGAGTTGATGCGCCTTCTTATGGATGAAAAAAAGTTATCGTGGGACGAGGCGTGGAAGATCACCAGCCAGACCATGGCCTACACTAACCATACCCTGTTACCTGAAGCGCTTGAAAAATGGCCGGTTCACCTCTTTGAGAGTCTGCTGCCGCGGCTGTTACAGATTATTTATGAGATCAATGCCCGTTTCCTTAAGCTGGTTGCAAGAAAGTGGCCGGGTGATATCGCACGCCAGATTCGGATGTCGATCATTGAAGAGGGCGCTGTAAAGCAGGTACGGATGGCTTACCTGGCGATTGCCGGTAG
>DRLG01000143.1 GCA_011053135.1 Chromatiales bacterium | reverse complement strand
GTTGGTTACAAACAGGTCGTCTCCAACCAGCTGCACCCGCTCTCCGATCTTTTTAGTCAGCAGATCCCAGCCATCCCAGTCATCCTCGGCCATGCCATCTTCAATCGAGACGATCGGGAAGCGGTCTGCCCAGTCAGCCAGGTAGTCAACAAACTCAGCAGAGGTCAGTTTCCTGTTTTCTGAATCGAGGCAGTAGAGGCCATCTTTATAGAATTCACTGCTCGCAGGATCCAGGGCGATAAAGATATCCTTGCCTGCGGTGTAGCCAGCTTTTGAGATCGCTTCCAGGATCACATCGATCGCCGATTCGTTAGAGGGCAGATCCGGTGCAAAGCCGCCTTCATCACCAACCGCGGTGTTTAACCCCTTCTCTGCCAGGACTTTTCTAAGTGCATGAAACGTCTCTGCACCCATCTGCAACGCCTGAGAAAAGCTGCTGGCACCGACAGGCATGATCATAAACTCCTGCATATCGACGCTGTTATCAGCATGTGCGCCACCGTTGATAACATTCATCATCGGCACTGGCATGCGAAATTTAGCGGCATCGCCCAGGGACTGGTAGAGTGAAACACCCTTCTCTACCGCTGCGGCACGCGCAGCAGCCAGCGAGACGGCGAGCAGTGCGTTGGCACCAAGACGACCTTTATTATGGGTGCCGTCAAGATCGATCATCAGCTGATCAAGCGCCGCCTGGTTCAGCCCGTCCTGACCGATTAAAGCGTTCGCAAGTTCACCATTAACGTTCGCAACGGCCTTTAATACCCCTTTGCCACCAAAGCGGCTGGCATCGTCATCGCGCAGTTCAACAGCCTCACGAGCACCCGTTGATGCGCCTGATGGTACTGCTGCCCGCCCCATTGCACCGGAGGCGAGTACCACATCGGCCTCAACGGTTGGATTACCTCGTGAATCAATGATTTCGCGTCCACGCACTTCTGTAATTTTCGACATTATTTTACTTTTCCTATTTCCTATGACTTACAGTTACTTTCTGAGACCTTTGCACGATTGTTCTTTTCTCCTCGCGCAAAGGTCTCGTTCTATACTTAAACTTCTATTTACTGCTCTTTTCGATCACGTGCTGCCTGCACAAATCCGCTAAACAGCGGATGGCCATCACGTGGATTCGAGGTAAACTCCGGGTGGAACTGTGAAGCGATAAACCAGGGGTGATCCGGCAGTTCGATCATCTCCACCAGGCCGCCATCCAGCGATTTACCAGACACCACCATCCCCGCCTGCTCAAGCCTGCTCAGCAGCCCGGAGTTCACTTCATAACGGTGACGGTGGCGCTCAGAAATCAGCTCCTGCCCATAAGTTTCACGCGCCTTTGTCCCTTCAACCAGGCGGCACTGCTGCGCACCGAGGCGCATCGTCCCTCCCAGGTCTGAAGACTCATCTCGCTTTTCAACCTTGCCATCGGCCGCTGTCCACTCCGTCACCAGTGCAATCACAGGATAGGGTGTGCTGGTGTCAAACTCGGTGCTGTGCGCCCCGGCCATACCGGCGACGTTGCGTGCAAACTCGGCCACCGCAACCTGCATCCCAAGACAGATCCCAAAATAGGGACGCTTGTTTTCGCGAGCAAAACGTACCGCCTCAATTTTACCCTCCACCCCGCGCTCACCAAAGCCACCCGGCACCAGAATCGCATCGACCGCTTCAAGGCAACCGGTGCCGCTCTTCTCTATCTCTTCGGAGTCGATGTAGATGATGTTGACCTTTGTATGGGTCTGAAGACCGGCGTGGATCAGCGACTCAGAGATCGATTTATAAGAGTCGGTCAAGGTCATGTATTTACCGACCATCGCAACGGTAACGACGGCCGTAGGGCTTTCAAGGCGCTGCTTGATCTCCAGCCACTCACTCAGGTCTGCTGCTGGTGCATCAATATGTAGTTTTGTCGTCGTGATGGTGTCCAGCCCCTGTTCATGCAGCAACAGTGGAATCTTGTAGATGCTGTCTGAATCAACTGCGGAGATAACCGCTCTGGAATCCACATTGGTAAATAGCGCGATCTTGCGGCGCTCTGCATCCGGCAGCGGGCGGTCACTGCGACACAGCAGGATGTCTGGCTGGATACCGATCGAACGCAGCTCTTTAACCGAATGCTGGGTCGGTTTGGTTTTGATCTCACCGGCAGAGGGGATATATGGCACCAGTGTCAGGTGGATGAAGATCGCGTTTTCACGCCCAACTTCTATCCCCATCTGACGAATGGCCTCAAGGAATGGCAGTGATTCAATATCGCCCACGGTACCACCCACTTCGACCAGGGCGATATCCGCATCATCTGCGCCCACTTTAATGTGGTTGATGATCTCATCGGTGATATGTGGGATCACCTGGACCGTTGCCCCGAGGTAATCGCCGCGGCGCTCTTTGGCCAGCACGGTCTCGTAGATGCGCCCGGTGGTGAAATTGTTCTGCTTCTTCATCGTGGTGCGCACGTAGCGCTCATAGTGACCCAGATCGAGATCGGTTTCCGCACCATCGTCGGTGACAAAGACCTCGCCATGCTGGAAGGGACTCATCGTACCGGGATCGACGTTTATGTAGGGGTCTAATTTGATCAGGGTCACTTTCAGACCCCGCGCTTCGAGAATCGCCCCTAAAGAGGCGGAGGCAATGCCTTTTCCAAGAGAGGAAACCACACCGCCGGTTACAAAAATATACTTGGTCATGAATACCTAAAATAGTAAGACGTTTGTATTTGAATCTACAAACAGGACGGGGGGTTATATTACAAGATTTTCTACGCTTGCTCAATCGAATTTTAATTGGCAAGCGCATAATTTCTCTATGGAAATCATCGACCATTTACGATTAGTGCAACGCAAATGTCACCCTCGCCTCACCCCCTTTCGCCTGAAATGGGGCGCAGTAGAAATAACCGACCACCGCAGCGAGCTGCTCACCCAGATAGATCAGCGGAATTCGGTCGCGCTGCCAGGGCGGCACACCCGCCTGCTGCAGCAACCCCTTTAGCTGGTGGTGTTGCGTTCGCCCAGGCAGGCGGCAGCGCTCTCCACCCTGCCTGAAACGTACGCTCAGCGGCTGTTGCTCGCACTGAGTTCGGCTTAACCCCTCCCCACCGCTATCGCCGTTTGTGGCAACATGCGCCTGCGCCACCACTCTCCCGATGGCGGCCGGCAGCTCGAGCGCCCCCTCCTGCCAGCGCCAGCGAAACTGCTGCGAGGAGTCAAACGGCTCCAGTGGCGCCATCGCATAGAGATGCTCACGATAGCGACGCAGCTCACCACCCGACCACCTGACCAGTGGTGCCGCATCGTCTCGGGCGGTGATGAGCGATGTGCTAACTTGATCCATTATCTTTGTTGAAGCAATAGGTAACGAGCACTGTTTAATCCAGAATCTTATTACATTTCTGCGCCGTTCCGGTGTCAGCTGACGCAATCCATCAAGGGAGATCTGCGCGGTGGGAAGCTGCTCTCCCACACCGCCTGAGAGTCGCCGCAGATCCTCGGTTGCAAGCTCATCCAGCAGCCCTGCCGCTTCAGCGCAGTGTGCGGCAGCACGTGAGACTGTTTTTGAGAATGCCGGCCAGTGCGCCTTAAGCAATGGCACCACATCATGACGCAGATAGTTGCGCTCAAAGCCCCGCTCCTGGTTACTGGGGTCTTCAATCCAGTGCAACGACCTCTCCTGCGCATAGCCATTGATTAACGCCTGCGCCGTCTTCAGCAGTGGGCGAGCAAGCTGGCCGGCAGAAAATGGGGTGACCAGCGGCATCGCTGCCAGGCCGTGCGGGCCAGCACCGCGCAGCAGTTGCAATAGCAGTGTCTCTGCCTGGTCCTCCTGATGGTGCGCGGTTAGCAGCACATCGCCTTCTTCGATCAACTGTGAAAAGTGGTGGTAGCGGGCATCACGCGCAGCCGCTTCCGGGCTTTCACCCCTCCTGGGGCGGGCGTCAACATTAAAGAGATGACAAGGGATACTGAGCGAGTCACAGAGCGAAATGACGTGAGCCGCCCACTCTCCTGCGGCAGGATTGAGACCGTGGTTGACATGAACCGCATTGACAGTTGCCGACAGCTGCGGGCGAAGCGCCGCCATCGCATGCAGTAACACATGGGAATCGATACCCCCGCTACAGGCCACCCAGTAACGGTTGGCAGGGATCGCCTCCAGCTCAGCCTTCAACTGTTGCAACAGCTGAGACGCAGCGGCGCTCACCATCTCAGGCGATCACTCGCTTTTGAAGTTACCGTACCCCATCAGACGCTGGTAGCGGCGCTCAATTAGCTGCTCCAGCTCCATCTCATCAAATTCAGCCAGCGCCTTTTTGATCGATAGTTTAAGGGTGTAAGCCATCATTTCAAGGTTGCGGTGAGCAGCCCCCAGAGGCTCATCAATCACTTCATCAATTAACCCTAACTCCTTTAAACGATTAGAGGTAATCCCCATCGCAGCAGCAGCTTCCTCCGCTTTGTCAGCGCTCTTCCACAAAATAGAGGCGCACCCTTCCGGCGAGATCACAGAGTAGGTGCTGTATTGCAACATTGAGACCTGATCCCCGACCCCAATAGCAAGTGCGCCACCCGAGCCGCCCTCACCGATCACGGTACAGATAATCGGCGTCTTCAGATCTGACATCACGCGAAGATTTCGCGCAATCGCCTCGCTCTGACCACGCTCTTCGGCATCGACCCCGGGGTACGCACCGGGTGTATCGATAAACGTCAGCACCGGCATTTTGAATCGCTCCGCCATCTCCATCAACCGCTGCGCCTTGCGATACCCTTCTGGGCGCGGCATACCGAAATTGCGTCGCACCTTCTCTTTGGTATCGCGCCCTTTCTGATGGCCGATCACCATCACCGGGCGGTCATCAAGACGGGCAACGCCCCCAACAATCGCCGCATCATCGGCAAACATGCGGTCGCCATGAAGCTCTTCGAAGTCAGTAAACATATGCTCGATGTAATCAAGCGTATAGGGGCGCAGTGGATGACGCGCCAGCTGGGAAACCTGCCACGGGGTTAACTTGGAGAAGATCGACTCCGTCATTGAGGTGCATTTCTCCTCCAGACGTGCGAGCTCTTCACTAATGTTGATATCGTTGTCGCTACCTACATTACGCAGCTCTTCGATCTTCGCCTCCATTTCGGCGATTGGCTGCTCAAATTCAAGATAATTCAGATTCATATTTAATTAGTTAATTTTGTAGGTAAAAAGATAAAGGGTAAAGGGAGAGGGGTGAAAATACAATCCCTTTTCTAACCCCTGCTGACACTTCGCCCAGCCCTCCTGGCTCTATGAGCAGCCTTTAGTAAAGCACGCGCACTTTATCTGCAACCTCGCGCAGACGCTGCAGTAACTCATCGGTCGGGCGCACTTTCCACTCATCGCTGAGCGCCACACATGCCGTGGCATCTTTACGGCGATAATTGATCCTCACCGGACAGCGCCCCTCTCGAAACGGCTGCAACGCCTCACTTAGCGAGTTGACAAAGCCGTTACCCGCGCGCTGCTCATCGATATCAATTTCCAGAGCGCGTGCGTAGCGTGCGCGTGCCTGGTCGATGTCGTAGATCGACTCTGCACTCATTCTGAAACCGCCCGAAAAATCTGACTCACTCACCTCACCACTAACGATCACCAGCCGCTCTTTGGTCAGTAGATCACGGTAGCGGCTATAGGCGTCGGAAAAAGCGGCCACCTCAACCCGGCCGGTGCGGTCATCAAGGGTTACAAACGCGATCTTTTCGCCGCGCCGGTCATTTCGGGTGTTGATCGACGTCACCAGCCCCGCCACTGAGACCGTTTTATTGGGGCGCAATTCAGCAATGCGGCAGGTGATAAAATGGCTCAGCTCTTTCTCATAGCGGGCGATCGGGTGACCGGTCAGGTAGAGTCCCAGGGTCTCTTTTTCACCCTGCAGACGCTGCTCTTCGCTCCACTCGGCCACTTCCAGACGAGTGATCGCCTCGTCAGGTTCTGCCGGCGTGGCGGGGCTGGATGGCCCAAAGAGGTCGTTCTGCCCTGCCGCCTGATTGCGGGCGTGTTGATCGGCGAGCTGCAGTGCGCTCGGCAACAGCGCCATGGTGCGGGCGCGATTTTTCTCAAGCGAATCGAGGGCACCAGAGCGAATCAACGCCTCCATCACGCGCTTGTTTGCCTTGCGTAGATCAATACGACGGCAGAGGTCAAACAGGTCTCGGTATGGGCCGTTTGCCCTGCGCTCTTCAATAATCCCTTCGAGTGCCGCCTCACCCACCCCTTTGATGGCACCGAGCCCGTAGAGAATCGTGCTTTCATCCGGTACTGTAAAGGCAAAGTGACACTCATTGACATCGGGCGGGCGCACCGCCAGCTTCATTGAACGACACTCTTCAATCAACATCACCACCTTGTCGGTGTTATCCATATCCGCCGACAGCACCGCCGCCATAAAGGCTGCCGGATGATGAGCCTTGAGCCAGGCAGTCTGATAGGCGATCAGAGCGTAAGCGGCAGAGTGTGATTTATTGAAACCGTAACCGGCAAACTTCTCCATCAAATCAAAGATACCGCCCGAAGTCTTTTCATCGATCTCCCGAGCAGATGCGCCGTTCACAAAAATCTCGCGCTGCTTTGCCATCTCTTCTGGTTTCTTTTTACCCATCGCCCGCCGCAACATATCGGCCTGTCCCAACGAGTAGCCCGCCAGCACCTGCGCAATCTGCATCACCTGCTCCTGGTAGAGGATAACCCCGTAAGTAGGGGCCAGGATCGGTTCCAGATCGGGGTGCGGGTACATCGTGGGGGCGCGCCCATGTTTACGGTCGATAAAATCATCGACCATGCCCGACTGTAACGGTCCTGGGCGAAAGAGTGCCACCAGTGCGATAATCTCATCAAAACAGTGCGGTTGCAGGCGGTTGATAAGCTCTTTCATGCCGCGTGATTCCAGCTGGAACACCGCCGTTGTTTCACATTTTTTTAGTAACGTATAACTCTTCTCATCATCGATCGGGATGGCGGCGATATCGATCTTCTCGCCCTCAGGCAAGGTGGCATTCACCGTCTTTAATGCCTGGTCGATAATCGTTAATGTGCGCAGCCCGAGAAAATCGAACTTCACCAGTCCAACCGCTTCGACGTCATCTTTATCAAACTGTGTGACGGTGCTCTCCGAACCCTGTTCGCAGTAGAGCGGGGTAAAATCAGTTAACGCCGTTGGGGCGATCACCACACCACCGGCATGTTTGCCAGCGTTTCGCACCATCCCCTCCAGGGTGCGTCCCATGTCGATCAGGTCACGGACATCTTCATCCTCCTGGTAGCGCTGCTTCAGCAGCTCCTCCTGCTCCAGCGCCTTGTCCAGCGTCATGCCGATCTCAAAGGGGATCAGCTTGGAGATCTGATCCACAAAACCGTACGGATGCCCCATCACACGCCCCACATCGCGCACCACCGCCTTCGCCGCCATCGTACCGTAGGTGAT
>DRLG01000142.1 GCA_011053135.1 Chromatiales bacterium | reverse complement strand
GAACCTTCATACTCGAGCTCTGCGTGCGTAACACAGGCGCGGTGAAGTTTTGCATTTAGCATCGTTTGCTGCATTGTCCTAACTTATCCTCACTAAAACAGGTCTATAGTTTTCTAAAACAGTCATCGAAAAAGCGAGCGCCGAAGACGGAATTAGCGCGCATTTTAACATATAAATGGGCGCTAACTACCCCAGATTCAAGCAAATATTGTCAATCAGGCGCGCCTTTCCTAACCACGCAGCGGCAACGATCACTAGATCTTGAGTCTTCGCCGTCGCTGGCGAGAGATCTCCGGCGTTGCGCACACTAAAATATTCAGGACGGAAACCACCCGCCTCCAGAGCCTGTCTCGCCTGCGCTTCAACCGCAGCGATCTTTACATTGCCAGCCAATAGCTGCGATCTTGCCTCTTTTAGCAAGCGGTATAGTAGCGCTGCCCGCTGGCGTTCATCTACATTCAGATAGCCGTTACGTGAACTCATCGCCAGACCGTCGTGCTCCCGCTCCGTGGGCACACCGATAATTTTAACTGGAAAACAGAGCTCATCCACCATGCGCCGTATCACCATCAACTGCTGAAAGTCCTTCTCACCAAACAGCGCAACATTCGGCAGGACGATATTAAAGAGCTTGGCTACCACCGTCGCCACCCCTGTAAAGTGGCCGGGGCGATAGGCGCCACAGAGGATATCGGAGAGCCCCGGCACAACAACCTGGCTATTTTGCTGATAGCCATCCGGGTAGATCACCGCCACCGAGGGGAGGAAGAGCGCATCGACACCGGCCTCGACCAGCTTTTCACAATCCTGCGTTAATGTACTGGGATAGGCGGCGTAATCATCTTGATCGTTAAACTGCATCGGGTTAACAAAGATGCTGACAACGGTGCGCTGACCATGCTGATGAGCCTGCTCAACCAGACGTAGGTGGCCGCGATGCAGGTTTCCCATCGTTGGCACAAAGGCGATCCTTTCACCACTCATGCGCCACTCATCTACCTGCTGACGAATCTCACCAACTCTCTCAAAGCGCTGCATCAGATAAAACCCGGACTAAGCAATAATCTGTTCAGCAGCCGGGAATTCACCCGATTTCACCTGCCGTACATACTCTGCGATCGCGGCTTCAACTGAGCCAGCCTCAGCAAGAAAGTTTTTCGAAAAACGGGGCCGCTTGCCCGGGGTAATGCCTAACAGATCATAAAGCACCAGCACCTGGCTATCGGTATCAACACCGGCACCGATGCCGATCACCGGAATCGTCAACGCTTCACGCGCCTCCTTTGCCAGAGCAGCGGGTACACATTCCAGCACTAACAGCTCGGCACCGGCAGCCTCCAGCAGGGCTGCCTCCTGCAGCAGACGCTGCGCCGACGCCTCGTCACGCCCCTGCACTCGGTAACTTCCCAGCTTGTTAATCGACTGCGGCAGTAGCCCTAAATGGCAGCAGACCGGGATCCCGCGCTCACTCAACAGGCGAACGGTATCGACCACCACGGCACCGCCCTCAAGTTTCACCACCTGCGCACCACCCTCTTTCATCAGCCGTGCAGCATTTGCCAATGCAAGTTCAGGCGTCGCATCCGACATAAATGGCATGTCAGCAACCAGTAATGTATGACGACTCCCCTGCCGCACGCAGCGCGTATGGTAGATGGTCTCATCGATGGTCACCGGCACCGTAGTGGTGTTGCCCTGGATCACCATGCCAAGTGAATCTCCGACAAGGATAACCTCAACACCCGCCCGCTCAAGGATCGATGCAAAACTCGCATCATAGGCGGTAAGCGTTGCAAACTTCTCACTCCGTTTTTTCATCGCACGTAGCGTAGAAAGGGTGATAGCGGTTGTCATGACTCTCCTCGCTTGGCTCTTAAAGTAACAGCCTGTTAAAACTTCAACGGCAACGGATTAAAATAGTGGCGGCCGCTGGTGATAGTACAGATGCGTGACAGCAGCGCTTCATAATCGCCCTCGTTAGTGACCGGGTCAAATTCTGCTGCATTCACAATCAACAGTGGCGACGCACTGTAATAATGAAACAGACGCGCATAGGACTCTACCACTTTCCTGAGGTATTCCGGCTGAATTAGTCGCTCCGACGCGAGTCCACGCTTAAGGATACGCGTCATCAAAACATCAATCGGTGCCTGCAGATAGATCACAAGATCGGGACAGGGGGCATCCAGCACCATCTGACTATAGATCTGATCATAGAGACGCAGTTCGTCATCATCGAGTGTAATCTGTGCAAACAGGCGATCTTTCTCTATCAGAAAATCAGCCACCCGCACGGAACGAAAGATATCGCCCTGACGCAGCGCCTCCATCTGACGCACCCGCTGAAACAGAAAAAAGAGCTGCGTCTGTAGTGCGGCACTTTTCGGGTCCTGGTAAAAGCGCTCCAGAAACGGATTCTGATCCGCCCCCTCCAGTAGCAGCTCAGTATTAAAGGTGGATGCCAGTTTCTTTGCCAGCGTTGTTTTGCCAACACCGATCGGCCCTTCAACAACAATATAATCAGGAGACGCGCTCAACATAGCTCCCACTGTTATCCTGCTGCAGTAATTTCAAACCACGCCTTGGGCAGCGTTCAACCAGCCGCTTTAACGAACCAAGCAGCGGGATCTCTAAATCAGGTGAGATTTCATACAGCGGGTAAAGGACAAACTCACGCAGTCGAATAGCGGCATGCGGCACCGTTAATGTGGGAGTATCGATCTGTCGCTCGCCATAAAGCAATATATCCAGATCAAGTGTGCGGGGCGACCAGCGCGGCGTTGCCGCATCGCGCACCCGACCCTGCAATGTTTCGATAGCCTGTAGCTGCAGTAACAGCTCATGCGGGGCCAGCGTTGTCCGCAGCCGGGCCACTGCATTGACATAATCGGGCTGCTGGCCGCTATCACCATCCGCCCGCTCGGCCACCAGCGCCTTACTCAGGTAAAAAGAGGAGCAACAGAGCGAGTCCTCCATGGCTAACTGCTGCAGTACCGCCAGCGCTAGCTCAAGCTGGCGTGCCGGCTCATTAAGGTTGCTACCGAGACCGATCCACACTTCAACACCGCGTGAAGCCATCTCTTCCACTCTACCCATTGGCCCGGCTACACCGACTCGCCTGAGCCAGCACCATCCGATGTTGCAGCCGCTGTTTTTTTACGCGAGCGACGCCGTGGCCGTTTTCTCGGTGCTGCGCGACTCGCCGCCTGCGCGATAACATCTGGATTCTCCAGCTGAAACGCTGTCCACCAGTCACATAGCTCCTGATGGGGTTCACCCGCCTCGGCACGCAACAGCAGGAAGTCATATGCGGCTCGAAAACGGGGGTGCGCCAGCAGACGTAAAGGCCCTTTGCCTGTGGTGCGCTTGAGACGTGGCTGTAACTGCCAGATCTCTCGCGTCTGCAGACTAAAGCGTTTGGGGCAGGCGACGCAGCGGCTCTGCTCTGCGAGCACCTCACCACCGGCTTCACAGATCGACTGCACTTCCGTCATCCCTTCGCGGCGCAGCGCTTTTGCACGCCGCTGCATCGGCATCCACATCAGAACTGCATACAGAAAGGCGGGGGTGACCGGCTTACCAGCAGCGATACGTGCATCGGTATTTTCCATCGCACGTAGAATTAACGCATGAAAAATGCCGTTCTGGTCCTGCGCTAACGCCTCAGCCGTCTGCGGGAAAAGATACTGCAGCAGATTATAGTGAGCGAGCAGTTCATAGCTCTGCACCGCACTGCCACCCATAAAGAGTTTCAACACCTCTTCAAACAGGCGCGCAGCCGCAATATCCTGCAGCAGGTGGCCCAGCTCAGAAATCGGTTCTTCTGCCTCCGGGTGAATACGAAAACCGAGCTTCGCCGCAAAGCGTACTGCACGCAACATCCGTACCGCGTCTTCACGATATCGCACATCGGGATCACCAATCAGGCGCAGCACACCCGCCTCAAGATCTTCTACGCCGCCCGCGTAATCGACCACCGAAAAGTCTTTGATGTTGTAATAGAGAGCGTTGACTGTAAAATCACGCCGCACCGCATCATCCTCAACCGTGCCGTAGACGTTATCCCGCACGATGCGCCCCTCTTCGGTCACACCACCCGCCTCATCGCCACTGTGTTGCGCTCGAAAGGTCGCAACCTCTATGATCTCGCGTCCGAAGTGGACATGGGCGAGACGAAAGCGTCGTCCAATCAGACGACAGTTGCGAAACACCTCTTTGATCTGCTCCGGATGGGCATCCGTAGCCACATCAAAATCTTTTGGCTCGCGCCCCAGCAGCAGGTCACGCACACCGCCACCAACAAGGTAAGCCTCGTAGCCGGCCTCTTTTAGGCGGTAAAGCACTTTCAGTGCGTTGTCGGAGATGCCAGAGCGCGATAATGTGTGCTCGGGGCGAGGGATAATCCTGGCTTTGATAACGGTCAGTCCTAGTCTTTTTATTTAAATGCCGTCTAGCGTTGCGGCTTGTACATCGCTCAATGGTGCGTATAATACCGCAAAACCGCTGTCTATCTTATTAATTTTATTGGATTCAGCCAAAATCACCAACGGTTAATATAATGCTCCCTTCGTCTAGTGGTCCAGGACACCGCCCTCTCACGGCGGGAACAGGGGTTCGAGTCCCCTAGGGAGCACCATTTATAACCGCCCGATAAACCAGCGCCTGATCACTGCCTCTATGTCCAGCCAGCGGCTATCCTCCTCGCTGACGCACAGCCTCGAACAGGCAGACCCCGCACGCCACCGACACATTGAGGCTGGCGACCGACCCCGCCATCGGCACTGAGATTAACAGATCGCACTGCTCGCGCGTAAGGCGTCGTAACCCCTGCCCTTCCGCGCCCAGCACTAATGCCAGCGGCCCTTTGAGATCTGCATCAAACAGAGAGGTCTCACCCCGTTCGTCCGCCCCTAGCAGCCACACCCCCTCACTCTGCAGCTGACGTAGTGTTCGCGCAAGGTTGGTCACCTGAATCAACGGCACATGCTCAGCCGCGCCACATGCGACCTTGCTCACCACCGGGGTGATGCCCACCGCGCGGTCTTTCGGAACGATCACCGCCTGCACACCGGCCGCGTCGGCACTGCGCAGGCAGGCCCCTAGATTATGGGGATCCTGCACACCGTCGAGCACCAGTAAAAATGGTGCCTCATCAAGGCCTGAGAGCAGTTCGGGAATATTCAGCGCCAGTTGAGGCGACGGCGCAGTGCTACATTCGGCGACGACCCCCTGATGGCGCTCGCCGCCCACCATCTGGTCGAGCTTTGCATGGCTCGATGCCTGCAGTGAAACCCCTCTTTTATCCGCCAGACTTTGCAGGCGTTTGATGCGCTGATTCTTCTGCGCTTCACGCGCAATCCACAAGGTGCGAACGCGCGAGGCATCTTTTTCCATCATGGAGGTGACGGCATGAATGCCAAATAGATAATCGTTATCGGAAGCTTTATTCATCACACGCCAAAGAGCAGGTTAACTGAGTAGCGGCGCCTATCAACGACGACGAGAGCGCTTTTTCGCAGCAGTGCCGGGCTTGCCACCAGAGGCTCCATCACGCTTTTCCGCTGGCTTTTTCCCCTTGCGACGCGCCCCTTTTTTAGCCGGGCGTCCCTTTTTCTGCGGCTTATTGTCATCATCGTCTGATGACCCTAGCAGCGCAAAGTCGATCTTGCTCTCATCAAGATCAACCCTCGCAACGCGCACATTAATCCAGTCTCCCAGGCGATAGGTCATGCCACTGCGTTCGCCCTTCATCTCATGGCGTTTGGCATCAAAATGGTAGTAGTCATTATCGAGCGAGGTGATATGCACCAGCCCCTCAACAAAGATCTCATCCAGCTCCACAAACAGCCCAAAGCCTGTCACCGAGGTGATAATGCCGGAAAATTCCTGGCCAACGCGGCTCATCATAAATTCACACTTGAGCCAGTCGATCGCATCACGCGTGGCATCATCTGCGCGGCGCTCTGTCATTGAGCAGTGATCACCCGCCTGTTCCATATTGGCGTGATCGTATCTGAACGTGTCAGCAGTGCCGCCCGAAATCAGGTGGCGAATGCCGCGATGAACCAGCAGATCTGGATAGCGTCGAATCGGTGAGGTGAAATGGGTATAAGCCTCTAACGCCAACCCAAAGTGGCCGATATTTTCCGGGCTATAAACCGCCTGGCTCATACTGCGCAACAGCACTGTTTCAATCAGGTGGCGGTCGTCGCGCATCTGAATTTCATCCAGTAATCTGGCGTAATCCTTTGCCGAAGGCTCCGAGCCGCCACCCAGCTTCAACCCCATCTCAGCCAGAAAGGCCTTCAGGTCGGTCAGCTTCTCTTCGGTCGGGTTTTGATGGATACGGTAGACCATCGGAAATTCATGCTCTTCAAAGAACCGTGCCGCTGCCACATTGGCACAGATCATAAACTCTTCGATCAGGCGGTGCGCATCGTTGCGAACCGTCGGAATGATCTGCTCAATCTTACGCCCTTCGCCAAAGACAATGCGTGTTTCGGCACGGTCAAACTCGATTGCGCCACGCTTGCTACGCGCCTTACGCATCGCATGATAAAGGTTGTAAAGTTCGTTCAGATGCGGCATCAACGGTGCGTATTCACGGCAGAGGTCGGCATCCTGATCAACCAGCATCGCAGCCACTTTGCTATAGGTAAGGCGCGCATGAGAACGCATCACCCCTTCAAAAAAGCGGTAACTGCGCAACTTACCACCGGGTGTGATCGACATTTCACACACCATGCAGAGGCGGTCCACATCCGGGTTTAGCGAGCAGAGATGGTTGGAGAGTATCTCCGGTAGCATCGGGATCACATTCTCAGGAAAGTAGACCGAATTACCACGCAGCCAGGCCTCCTGGTCCAGCACGGTATCCGGCTTCACATAGGCCGACACATCGGCAATCGCCACCAGCAGCGTCCACCCATTGCTAACCTTTTTGCAGTAGACTGCATCGTCAAAGTCACGCGAGTCATCTCCATCGATCGTCACCAGTGGCAGCTCACGAATATCCTCACGTGCACCACCCTTGGCCGACTCGGGCACCTCACTGCCAAACGCCGCCGCCTCCTCTTCCGCCTCACGAGACCAGAGGTGTGGCAGCTCATGGGTGCGCAGAGCAATCTCCATCTCCATTCCCGGCGCCATGTGGTCACCAAGCACTTCCGTGATCTGGCCAACCGGCTGCGAACGACGTGTCGGCTGCTCGAGAATGGTTGCCACCACAATCTGCCCAGTCTCTGCGCCGCCCTGTTTTTCAGCGGGAATAACGATCTCGTGGGTGATCCGTTTGTTGCTCGATTCAACAAAACCAACGCCACCCTCTTTAAAAAAGCGGCCGACAATTTCGTGATGGGCGTGTTCCAGCACCTCGACCAGTGCCCCTTCGCGACGGCCGCGGCGATCTACACCCACCACCCGCACCAGCACACGGTCGCCATGCATCACCGCATGCATCTGTCGTGCGGAGAGGAAGATGTCGTCCCCCCCCTCATCAGAGACCACAAAGCCGAAGCCATCGGGATGACCAATTACACGCCCACGAATCAGATCCATGCGGCTCGCAGCAGCGTAGCCATCACGACGATTCCGCACGAGCTGTCCATCACGCTCCATCGCGCGCAGGCGACGGCGTAACGCCTCCAGATCCTGATCTTCAACCAGCCCCAGCGCCTCGCTTATCGCACGTAAATTTTGCGGCCGATCACACCCCTCAAGGAGCTCTAAAATCCCTTCTCGACTGGTAATGGGGTTCGCGTATTTCTGTGCCTCGCGTTCGGCAAACTTATCTTTCTCGGGTGATTTTTTACTCATGGCGCGTAGTATAACGCAGAACCACCGCTATCAAGTAATTTCAATGGTTTAACAAAAATCTAAGCGAAAATGAGTCAACGCCGTACAAATAACCCCACCCGTGCAAGTAACGATCCTCGTCAGGACTACCGCTTCACAGGCGCACCAACTCACCCAACCAGGCCGCTTTGATTGACAATACCACCCTCAATCGGTACAGTGCGCCCCTTAGTTTCAACACCATGAAAACGCAACCGCGAATTCAACACGCCGAGGTGGTGAAATTGGTAGACACGCTAGCTTCAGG
>DRLG01000141.1 GCA_011053135.1 Chromatiales bacterium | reverse complement strand
TTCGTAGCGGCACATAATAATAAAAATATCAGGCAGTAGCGCGATAAAGATAGAATCATTCGCGCCATGGCATTATCGGGATTGTAGAAATACTATTTTTTGGTGAGCCGTCAACCAGCTTATCGCTATAGCTAAGATAGATAAGTGTATTTCGTTTCTGATCATAAAAGCGAACCACCTGTAGCGATTTAAACAGAATCGATGTGCTCTTTTTAAACACCTCCTGCCCATCAAGCTTGCCAGATCTGACCTTGTTCGGCAGGCTAATGGGGCCGGTCTGTCTGCAGGCGATCGAGGCGTCAGAGGTATCCTCCGCAAGCCCCAGCGAACCGCTCATACCACCTGTTTTAGCACGACTCAGATGGCAGGTTGCGCCGGGAATAACAGGGTCATCAAACGCCTCAACGACAATCTTGTCATTAGCCCCTAGCAGCTTTATCTTGGTACTGACACTTCCAATCACCTCCGCATAAATCGACGGCGGTAACAGTAACATCACCATCGCGATAACCGTTGTCGTACAAGTTCTGCTATTCATCTTTCCCTGCCTTATTTTAGTCAATCATAATCTGACCAGCCAATTCTAGCCCACAACGCACCAGAAAAGCGATAACAGACCAGCTGGGGTGCCATCACCACTCTGCAATCATCAAGAGGCACCTAAAGTGAAGGGGTTCACCTGCCGCTCAAATAGATAGAGGCGGGTCAGAACAGGCAGTTGGAGGCCTCAGCAATGATAAAACGATTAAATGATATTCCAGTCTATTCAAGCAATCAAACTACTATTGAGGCAGCGGTATTCAATACGATTCGTCTTGCGACACAGCGTCTGGCACTGCCGATTCGCATGACCCTGCCACGCTTTCAGTATCTTGATATCATCATTGACCACGACTCATGGGCCTGTGTCGACAGGAGCCTCAATGATCTGCCTGTCGTCGCATGGACTGAGTTTGAGACCGCCAGCCGTACCACACTGCATCTACCCATCACCTGCAAGGTTTCAAACTACCATTTTCAGTCATCGCAGATTGTGGATGGCGCGCTGGCATTCACCCAGATGGCGCTGGAAAGAAAGCTATCGGCAGCTGCCTCTGCTACCTCGATTCAATCCCCACCAACCAGCATCAGCCAGCTCTACTGCCGATTACCTGGCACCACTTCTCAACGCCGCTAAGCTGATCATAGATAGCAGCGCGCCTTATTCGCGGTAATTTTGTAATGAGGTATACTGCCAGCCTCAACCAATGCTGGAGAAAACCATTGAGTTACTACGCCCTGATCATCAGCGCCTTTATTGCTGTCGGTTTAATGATCACTGCCTTTGGCTGGCGCGCCTTCCAGAAAGGGAAATCTACCAAAGAGTGGCCATCGGTCACAGGTATCATCAGCGAAACACGCATGGCATCTGATGAGAATGATCTGCTACCCGACATCCGTTTTAGCTATACCGTTGATAACAGGCACTTCGAAGGGCGACTGGAATTTCCTCCCGGTACCATGCCGATGCCCGGCTTTGCCGCTAATCAAATAGAGAAATATCCGCTGGGCAGTGAGGTCATGGTCTACTACAACCCACAACAACCCGATCAGGCAACGCTTGAACCCGGGCGAGCCAGGGATGACTGGCTCCTGCTTGCGGTCGGCATTGGCTTTACCGCCATCGGCCTATGCGCACTCTTTTTTAGCGGTTAATTGATTGAAGGAAGTTACCATGAAGTTTTCTCTATTTATTGTCACCCTGCTGCTGCTCAGCGCCTGTGATATCGATGGCTCCATGCGCGCAAATTCAAAAGATGGTAGCGCTGTCGATGCACGTGTAATCGCCGCAAAATCGGGCTGCATGGGGTGCCATGCTGTTTCAAATAGCGTCTACGGTCCCGCCTGGAAGCTTGTTAGTCAGCGCTATCTGGACGTGCCCGACGCGAAAGAGCAACTCATTTACCATATCAGAACAGGCAGTGCAGGACGCTGGGACCATGTGACAGGAGGCAGACGGATGCCGCCACAGAAAGGTGCTATCAGCGATGTCGAGCTAGCGATTGTCGTCGATTACATTATGGCGCTTGCCGCACCAAAACCTGCACAGGCTGCGGCGACTGTGGAATCGGAACCACCCGTCGAAACCCATTAACGCCTTGCAGCAGTGTGACGTAACGCTGCTACTGGAGCAGCGGATGATCCGCAGGCAGCTGTTTTGAATACCAGATAGCCAGCTTATGTTTAACAGATTTCTGAGAGACCTGATCTTCGGGCATCGCCTGAATCAGCTTATCATGCACCAGTAATCGGTAAATATAGAGCGCCTTGTCATTCACCGAATCAGCATTGTCAAATTGCGCCGCACCGCGCGCTTCCGCATAACGTACCCCGGCAGTAATTGCGCCCTTTATCAATTCAACTTCATTTTTGAGTTTTTTCATTCGCACCCTCAATATTGCTGGCCAGACTGGCAGGCCGAATAGATCGCCGCAGATCGCCCGTTATCTCATACACCGCTATCGCACAGGCAGCTGCTACATTCATCGATGAGTTCTGACCCAACATCGGAATATGGACTGTCTGATCGGCAATTTCAAGCAATGGCTGGCTTACCCCCTGCTGCTCTGCCCCCAGGATCAGGCAGATCTTCCCCGCCCTTCCGAAATCGACATCTTTCAGATCCACACTCTGCGCGGTCAACTCCAGAGCCACAAAGCAGTAACCCTGTTCACGCAGGTGCATGAGCGTTGCATTAAGATCATCACAGCGCTCATGGAGAACCACTTTATCCGCTGAGCGGGCCGTACGTGTCAGGCGTCGATTGGGTGGCGAGACGGTGTTACCACAAAGTAGCAGCCGCTCAACCCCCAGTGCATCGGCAAGACGGAAGATAGCCCCCACATTCGCCCCGTCACAAATACCATCCAGCAATAATATGAGCGGAAAGCACTCTCTGCCAGCCCGATGCTCCTCATGTACCAACTGCCGATTACTCTCTGCCATGCACAACAAGCCTTATATAATGGATGTGCTAACAGAGAGCCCATTCCAGGATAGATTCAAGATAACACCCATTTATCCCGATAAATATAGCGATAAGATCACAGCGGGATAACAGCAGGTAATGAGTACCCCTCCTGAGGCGCTACCAAATTTTAAACATATCAAACGCTACTGGGACTTCTCGCGTAAAAATTTCATCGCAAAAATCCTGCCGGGCGAGATCTATGTTACCAAAAATCATGAACTGGTCTCGACACTGCTTGGCTCCTGCATCGCGGTCTGCATGCGTGACAGGATCAACCACATCGGCGGGATGAATCATTTCAAGCTGCCCACTGCAGATGGTAATTTCAGCACCGGCAATAATGCCAACTATGGTCTCTATGCGATGGAGCTGCTCATCAATGAGATTATGAAAAATGGCGGCAATCGTGCCAACCTTGAATGCCATGTGTTTGGGGGCGGCCGTGTCATCTCATCAATCAAAAGCAATATTGGTGATAAAAATATCACCTTTGTCATGCGCTTTCTTAAAGAGGAGCGTATCAAAATCGTCCAGCAAAAGACTGGGGGCAGCTGTGCACTACAGGTCTATTATCATCCAGTCACCGGCCACGCCTTCTCCGTCACACTGGATGAAAGCCGCTCCCGAAAAGTGAAAGAAGAAGAGCAGCGCTACGTTGCCAGAATCAATCAGGAGATTGAAGATGCCGGCATCACCTATTTTTAGGACGACAACATCTGCAGCAGGACTCTTATGACAACTCATGCTAGATTAACCGCTCATCAACACAACAACTCATGAGAAGCAGATGAAACAGGCGCAACAACTTCTGAAATTTATTGATGATAGCCCGACACCGTGGCATGCAGTCGCGACCACTGTTGCGATGTTAGAGGCCCACGGTTTCAGAGCACTCTGCGAAAAGCAGGTGTGGCAATTAACCAGCGGTGAACGCTATTATACTATCCGCGACCAGTCGTCGATCATCGCCTTTGTCGCAGGCAACCGGGCACCCAGTGAAAGTGGTTATCGCATCATCGGCGCTCACACCGACTCACCCGGCCTGCGCCTCAAACCCAATCCAGAGCAGCGACGTGGGAGTTATCTACGCCTCGGCGTTGAAGTGTACGGCAGCCCACTTCTCGCCACCTTTGCTGACCGTGACCTCTCACTGGCAGGTCGCGTCAGCGTCAGAACCGACAACGGTGAACAGCCGTTTGAGTCGCGTCTGCTGCGCTTTGATGAATCGATTGTGCGACTGCCCAATCTCGCCATCCATCTCAACCGAGGGGTGAATAAAGAGGGGCTAAAATTTAACGCGCAAGAGGAGCTGCCACTAATATTTTCCCAGCCAACCCCGAAAGGAGGCAGCTTCAAAGCGCTGGTCGCAGAACGGTTACAGGTTGATGAAGCCGATATTCTTGCGTGGGAACTCGCCACATACGACACACAGCCCGGGACTTTTTTTGGTGTTGATCAGGCTTTCATCAGCAACAGCCAGCTCGACAACCTCGCCTCTTGCCATGCTGCGCTGCTGGCGCTTATCGAAACAGTCGAGAGGCCGGCAGATATAACGCAGATGATCGCCTTCTTTGATCACGAAGAGGTCGGTAGCTGCAGTACCAAAGGGGCTGACGGCAGCTTTCTTAACGATGTATTAAAACGCCTCAGCAGCGCCTTTGAAGATAACCAGCAGGGACACCACCAGGCTGTTGCCAACAGTTATATGCTGAGTGCAGACATGGCTCACGCCTGGCACCCTAACTTCAGCAGCCAACATGAACCAGAACATCAACCCATCATCAATAGTGGGCCGGTAATCAAGATCAACACCAGCCAACGCTATACGACCGATGCACATACCGAGGCGCTTTTTGTTGCGATCTGTGAAGATGAAAAAATACCCTTCCAGAAGTTTGTTAACCGTAGCGATCTCGCCTGCGGCAGCACCATCGGACCGATCTCTGCCGCAAGAACCGGGATACGTTCACTCGATGTCGGTAATCCGATGTGGGCGATGCACAGCATTCGTGAAAGTGCAGGTGCAGTCGATCACGACTATATGATCCGCGCAATGAGCGCTTTTCTACGCTACTAA
>DRLG01000140.1 GCA_011053135.1 Chromatiales bacterium | reverse complement strand
TCGCAGCCGGAATATCTTTTAATGACTCATACAGTTCAGCAGACTGCCAGAGTGCGGCCATCTTCACCTCTGGATCCTTTTCAATATCATAGAGCTCTTCAAGGATTTGTGCCGCGTTCGCATGCTGCCCGGCATTAATATAGGCTACCGACAGGATCCTGGTCACATCATCGCGATGTTGATGCTGCGGGTACTGACTTCTAAAGCGGGTCCCATAATTGATCACCTCAAGCCATGATTCACCACTCATCGCCAACGTAAGCGCATCGTAAAGCCCTTTGGGAGCAATTTCCGATTCACCGGCAAGGGATGCGATTCGCTCAAACTTCTTCCTCGCCGCCTCATCATTTCCTGCTGCGCGTTCCAGCTCAGCCTGCTTGTAGATTGTCAGCGCCAGGCGATCTTCTATCTTCTTCTTTCTTGCGTCGCCAGGGGGTAAAGCGCGTATCAAATAGAGAAAGGTCGCCTCCGCTTTCGCAAATTTTGAAAGATTAAAATAAGACTCCGCCTTGATCTGGTTAATCTCATAACGCACATCGCGCGCAGTGACATTTTCTAACAGACTAGCGATGTTGATCGCCTGGTGATACCTGGCACCTGCAAATGCCATCTCTGCCGCTCGCAGCACAATTCGCTCAGAACGCAGATCATTTGGATAGGTGCGCTTAAAGAGCAGCGCATGTTTAATGTAGCGTGTACGCCACACTACCTGCTGGGGGTCGCTATACTTTGAATAGAGGCGTTCAGACAGAACAACCGTTGCATACGCGGCCCGTTGATCAACAATGATTCCATTGCGATAGGCAACCCGCTCATAGTGACCAATCGCCTTCTCATACTGCTCTTCTTCAGCCAGCAGATCGGCATACGCATAGTACACATTATCCTCCAGCGCAGTCTCTGCATAATGCGCCAGGTAGCGCTCATACCACATGCTGGCCAACTTGAATGAATCTTTCCGGGGAGCAGACTGATACTGATTATGAAAATAACTTGCCAGTGAATGAATATTACTTCGCAGGTGTGGTGATATCGCCGCTAACAGCCGCTTGTCTTTACCTTTCCAGTAGGGCGCTGCCGGATTATAACGCCGGTAATAATGGTCCGCCGCCTGATAAAAGTTATCAAAGAAACCACTTCGCTCCCAGGTGCTTACCACGCGGAACTCCATCTGCGGTAGATAACGTGAAGTCGGGTGGCGCGCAGCAAACTGCTTTAATACGGCAACAACATCCGAGTAACGCTTCTGTGCCAGATAGATATCTGCCAATTGAGTATAAATATAGTAAGAAAACTTTGCTGACCGTGTTTGATTAAAATAATCAGCCAGCGCCTGATGGTCTTCCATATATGAAAAATTCAGCGCCATCGCATAAAAATAGGCGTTGAAGTGTTCATCCTTCATTCTTTTCTCAGCATTGGTAGCATCGCGGTAGGCTGCCGCGACCATCAGATCATCTACCGCTGCCCGATACTCCTGCAACTTGAATCTTGACCAGCCGCGCTTAAAATAGGCCTTCTCAAAAAAGACCATATTATCCGACGCCTCAATCACCCTGGTGTAGCGAATCGCCGCATCTTCATAATCACCAATCACAAAGGCATCTTCCGCCAGGCGAAACTGTGCCTCAAGATAAAAACGCGAACCAGGATGCCTCGTCACCAGGCGGTCAAGTGCATCCGCTGACTTCTCATGCCTGCCTAACTGATTTGAGATCATCGCCAGGCGATACAGCACCTCATCATTGTTGCCAATGTCCGGGTAATCACGCAGCGAGGTCTCCAGTAGCTCCATCGTTCGCTCCAGCTTTATTCGATTTTGCTCTTCCTTCTTGGCTGCGATCTGCTCATCGCTCAACGGCTCCTGACTGTCATCTATTTTGACCTCTTCTAACTCAGCCTCAAGCTCCAGGTCGGCAAGGCGGTTAAGTGCAATCGAACGAAAACGATCCCCCTTCTCAGCCTGCTGCACATAGGCGGTATAGGCTTGATAGATATCGATCTCTAGCGCCGCTTCCGCCCCCTTTTCATCAAGCGGAAGCGCTTCAATGCGGTTCTCACGGTCAAGGTCTGCCACGGTCAGTTCACGCTCTTTCATCGCGCAGCCAGCAGAGATAACAGCGCAGAGTGTGAGGAGAATAACTTTCACAGTATTAGTCGTCACGTTTCAGCCCCGTATCAAACATCTGAACTAATCCAAAACGAGACTGGCTAAGATAACTGGCCAGACGTTCACGACGCGCTAACATATAATCTCTCACCATCGTCTCTACAACGGCTGTGTACTCGTTATAGAGTGTTCTGATCTGCTGGTAGTAGTAGCGGTCCTGCGCGAACATCTCACTACGCACCAGGAAAATACCCAGATTTTTCATATTATCAAACAGTGAACGCGCCTCAGGAAACTCACGCATCAGATTAATATCACTAGCGAGATCAAACACGGAATCACTATCAAGCGTCTGGTTAAGAAAGCTATCAACATCTCTGATTCGCTCAGCATAATAATCCACAGCGCTACTGTACGCCGCAGACGCTGCGCGCAGGTGACGACTCCGAGCTAATATGTAAGCGTTTAGCAGGTGCGCTTCATCGACAGCCAGATCTGTCGACCCCTTCTCTCTCAATATCGCTGTATAGCTAAGCGCCCTTGTATAGTCCCCCTGCCGGGCAGCTGCAAAGGCGACACCGAGTAACGCGCGATTAAAATAGCGGCTCTTCGTCGAGACCCGCCCAAACGCCTCGCGAGCAGCCGCGTACTCTTTATTCTCCAGAAAATGATAACCCGACATCAGGGTGAGATAATCCCGCATCTCGTTCGGCATCTGTAACAGTTCGTTAGAGAGATGCGCCTGCAGCTGTTTCGCCTGCTCTAATGTTCCATCACGATTCAACTGCGCTGAGACCTTGTTCAAAGTTGCATACAGCTGATACTCGGAACCAGGCGTGATCAGGCGGTAGTATGAAATTGCTTCTGTATAACGCCCCTCATGCTGCAGTGACACACCATACATCAAATTGTAAAGATCCAGATGTGCGGCGGAGATTTTTCCCTTCGAGATCTGGCGCAGCGCCTTCAGACATTGCGCCCATTCGTTACGTCGAAAATGGAATTTGGCAAACATATAAGCGGTGTTGGTCGCCTGAAACTCAAGCCCTGTTTTTTTGATGTGGTCAAAAAGCTCATTCGCCATCTGCCACTCATTGTGATCCAGCATCAGCTGAACAAACCCCATAATGGTGCCTCGCCTCACCTGCTTTAGCACCAGCTCCTTGTTTTGGTAGATCGCTGCAATTGCCCGAATCGGCTCTTCATCCGCCAGATATTTACGCACCTTCATCTCCAGCTGCATCGGCCCCACCAGAGTCTCAAGACGCATCGGCCCACTCACCGCCTGAACGCCATCGGGATCAACATAGTTGTCGTAGAGTTCGGCTGACAGCGAACGGTAACGCTGATCAAGCTCTTTAAGCTGTTTGGCGAGCGCGGGCGAGGTCTCTGCCTGCAATGCCGCGGTGGGCAATAGAGAGATCAGTATGAAGCAGACTGTGGTTGCTATTTTCGTAATCATTCAATTCGTTGCACTTTACACATACGACACCACCAGGCGGCGCTTTAGCTGGCCAGTGAGACCGCCCTCAACCAGAACAACGAGAGATTCAATCCTGAAAACGGGCCATTCCATCTATCTGAAAACCATTCATAAAGTGATTAATGGCGACACCTTACAGAAACATTAACGGCAAATTAAATAAAAAAATAAGCCGTTAGCGGTGCAAGCACCACCATTAATTCAGATAACAAAGCGGGTAAATTGATTCAGAAGCACCACACTTCGGGCCGGGCTAATAGATAGAAGTCCCTATCCAGCCAGTTTCCGCTTCAGCAACTCATTTACCTGTGCCGGGTTAGCCTTACCCTGCGTCGCCTTCATCACCTGACCCACAAAAAAACCAAACAGTTTATCCTTACCGGCGCGGTACTGCTCCACCTGCGCGGGGTTACTGGCGATAATCTCGTCGATTATCTTCTCAATCGCACCACTGTCGGTCACCTGTTTGAGCCCTTTCTGCTCAATGATGGTGTCGGCATCGCCCTCACCATTCCACATGCATTCAAACACCTGCTTGGCGATTTTACCGGAGATGGTGTTGTCATTGATGCGTCGCAGCATCCCCCCCAGCAATTCGGCTGACACCGGGCTTTCCGTAATCTCTTTGCCCGCCCTGTTCAGCGCACCCAGCAGATCCCCCATCACCCAGTTTGCGGTACGTCTGGCATCATCACCGGCCACATTTACGGCCTCTTCAAAATAATCCGCCAGTTCACGGCTTGCCGTTAAAACCCCTGCTTCATATTCACCCAGGCCAAGCTCAGTGATAAAGCGCCCTTTTCTGGCGTCCGGTAACTCAGGCAATGATTGCCGCACGGCCTCTATATATGCCTCATCAATTTCCAGCGGCAACAGATCGGGGTCAGGAAAATAGCGATAATCAAAAGCCTCTTCCTTGGAGCGCATCGAACGGGTTTCATCTTTATCGGAATCGTAAAGGCGAGTCTCCTGCACCACCTTGCCACCCCCTTCGATCAGGTCGATCTGGCGCTCGACCTCAATATTGATGGCACGTTCAACAAACCGGAAAGAGTTGAGGTTTTTGATCTCGGAGCGCGTTCCCAGCGCCGTCTCACCCGCCGGACGTACCGAAACATTGGCGTCGCAGCGGAATGAACCCTCCTGCATATTGCCGTCGCAGATCTCCAGGTACTGCACCAGCGAGTGGATTTTTTTCATATAGGCGACCGCCTCTCTGGCGCTGCGCAGATCCGGCTCGGAGACGATCTCCAGCAGCGGTGTGCCGGCTCGGTTGAGATCGATCCCGGTCGAGCCGTGAAAATCTTCATGCAACGACTTACCCGCATCCTCTTCGAGGTGGGCACGCGTCACCCCGATCACCCGCGGCGCTTCACCTTCAACCTGGATCTCCAGCTGGCCCACACCCACCACCGGTAGCTCAAACTGGCTGATCTGATACCCTTTAGGCAGATCCGGATAGAAATAATTTTTACGCGCAAAGACCGAGCGTGGCGTGATCTGCGCATCGATCGCCAGCCCAAACTTGACCGCCATGCGCACCGCCTCCCTGTTCAACACCGGCAGAACCCCCGGCAGACCAAGATCGACCGCGCACGCCTGCGTATTGGGGGCAGCACCATAGGCGGTCGAGGCACCCGAAAATATTTTTGATCTGGTCGCAAGCTGGGCGTGAATCTCCAGCCCGATGACAATTTCCCATTCCATCTAATACGCCCCTTACTGAAATTCTGCTGGCACCTGCAGATGCCAGTCGGTCGCCTGCTGATACTGATGCGCCACATTAAGCAGGCGTGACTCATCAAAATAGTTACCGATCACCTGTAGCCCCACCGGCAATCCATCAACAAACCCAGCCGGGATTGAAGCGGCAGGCAGACCCGCCATATTGACCGCAATGGTGTAGATATCGGAAAGGTACATCGTCACCGGGTCATCCGCCTTTTCGCCCAGTTTGAAGGCGGTGCTCGGTGCCGTCGGCCCCATGATCACATCGACCGTTTCAAATGCGGCGCGGAAATCCTCGCTGATCAGGCGACGAATCTTCTGCGCCTTCAGATAGTAGGCGTCGTAATAACCGGCTGAAAGAACATAAGTGCCGATCATGATGCGGCGTTTCACCTCAGCACCAAACCCTTCACCACGCGAGCGTGTGTAAAGATCGAACAGATCTTTGGGATCATCGCAGCGGTGACCAAAACGGACCCCGTCAAAACGTGAAAGGTTGGTCGAACACTCCGCCGGCGCCACCACATAATAGGTCGGCACAGCCAGTGCGGTGTTGGGCAGGCTGATCTCTTTCACTACCGCCCCCAGCGCCTCGTACGCCTTGATTGCACGCTCGATCACGCGCGCAATGTTCTCATCCAGTCCGTCGTCAAAATACTCTTTCGGCAGACCAATCTTTAACCCTTCGATGCTGTTAGTAAGTTCGGCTGTGTAGTCCGGCACCTCACGCTCAACACTGGTCGAGTCGCGCTCATCAAAACCGGCCATCACATTCATCAACAGCGCCGCATCTTCAGCACTATAGGTGACAGGCCCCGCCTGATCGAGGCTTGAAGCAAAGGCGATCATGCCGTATCGCGACACCCGTCCATAGGTCGGCTTCAAGCCGGTCAGGCCGCACAGCGCCGCAGGCTGGCGAATTGAACCACCGGTGTCAGTGCCGGTGGCTGCCGGCGCAAGCCTCGCGGCCACTGCCGCAACAGAGCCGCCGGACGAACCGCCCGGCACACGCCCCTGGTCCCACGGATTTTTCACCGCGCCGTAATAACTGGTCTCGTTTGACGAACCCATCGCAAACTCATCCATGTTGGTCTTACCCAGCATCACCGCTCCCGCCGCGGCAAATTTTGCGGTGCAGGTCGATTCATACGGGGCGATAAAATTATCGAGCATCTTTGATCCGCAGGTGGTCTTCACCCCCTCGGTGCAGAAAATATCTTTGTGGGCGATCGGGATCCCGGTGAGCGGTGTGGCATCCCCCCCCTTTAACCGCTGGTCAGCCGCGGCTGCCGCTTCAAGCGCCTGCGCCTCAGTAATCGAGATATAGCAGTTCAACGCAGGGTTGTGCTGTTTGATGCGCGCCAGAAACAGCGTGGTCAACTCCACGCTGGAGATCTCACCACTGCGTAGCGCAGCACTCAATTGAGCAATAGTTTTAGTGTGCATAACGATAATATAAAGGCCGTGTCGTGAATGGTGAATGGTTAACGCTGAACAGACGAGGTTGAAGTGGTCACTCGATCACTTTGGGAACAAGATAGAGGCCCGCCTCCACCTGCGGTGCCAGCGCCTGGAACCTGTCGCGCTGATCGACCTCCGTCACCTCATCGGCGCGCAGGCGCTGTGCGGCATCGAGTGGATGCGCCATCGGCACCACGCTATCGGTATCGACCTCGCTCATCTGCTCAACCAGTGCGAGAATATTCGACAGGTTGTCCACATACTGCGGCACATCTGCTTCATCAATCTCCAGCCGCGCAAGCAGCGCAACTTTTGTGATATCGGTCTGATCCACTGACATAACTTACCCCTCTCACCGGAACCCAATATTCCGAACAACGATTCAAAAAGATCAAGGGCAGCGAATTTACCATATTCGGGCTGTTTGCTGAAAAATATTCGCGCTGCGACCGCTGTTAAACAGATATAATATCCGCAGAATAATTATCAATCAGCTCCACCGAATAATGTAGTTAGCCAAAAATAAGCACAGACAGAGAGTCGCCAGGAGAAAAAGCAATGCGCATCAACAAACAGACAACCCGACGGGCACTGTGTCTGTCACTACTCGCCCCGCTTTTCCTCTCTGCATGTAGGGGCGGGAGCACCGCGCCCAGCACCCCTGCGCCTGACACCACTGCACCCAGCGTCAGCAGTACCACTCCTGCCGCTGCCGCCACCGGCGTGGCTCGGAACAGTAGCATCACCGCAACCTTTGATGAGGAGATCTTCGCCATAACGGTGGATGCGGCCAGCTTTACCCTGGCAGCATCGAGCACGAGTAACACCACTGCTGGCAGCGTCTCCTTCGACGGTGCCACCAACGTGGCTACCTTCAGCCCGAACGACCCACTGGGCCTCCTCACCACCTACACCGCCACCCTGACCACGGCGATCACTGACCTGAGCGGCAACGCACTGGCCGCCGATTACGGCTGGTCGTTCACCACCGCCGACGGTGCCTGGGGCAGCGCCGGGCAGATTGAGAGCGATAGTACTGGGGATGCACGTAACCCACAAATCGCCATCAACAGCAGCGGCAACGCCATCGCGGTGTGGCGTCAATCCGATGGCACGCGTTACAACATCTGGGCCAACCGCTTCAACGGCAGCAGCTGGGGCAGCGCCGAGCTGATCGAGACCAACGATCTCGGTCGTGCCTGGCGCCCACAAATCGCCATCGACAGCAGCGGCAACGCCATCGCGGTTTGGCATCAATCCTTTGGCACGCGTTACAACATCTGGGCCAACCGCTTCAACGGCAGCAGCTGGGGTAGTGCCGAGCTGATCGGGGCCGATGATACCGTGTGGACAAGTACCCCACAAATCGCCTTCGACAGCAACGGCAACGCCATCGCGGTTTGGCATCAATTCGACGGCACGCGCGACAACATCTGGGCCAACCGCTTCAACGGCAGCAGCTGGGGTAGTGCCGAGCTGATCGAGACCGATAATACCGAGTGGGCAAGTACCCCACAAATCGCCTTCGACAGCAGCAGCAACGCCATCGCGGTTTGGCATCAATTCGACGGCACGCGCAACAACATCTGGGCCAACCGCTTCAACGGCAGCGGCTGGGGTAGTGCCGAGCTGATCGAGACCGATAATACCGGGGATGCACTGGTGCCACAGATCGCCTTCGACAGCAGCGGCAACGCCATCGCCGTATGGGCGCAATACGACGGCACACGCGACAACATCTGGGCCAACCGCTTCAACGGCAGCAGCTGGGGTAGTGCCGAGCTGATCGAGACCAACGATACCGGGCGTGCACGTAGCCCACAAATCGCCTTCGACAGCAGCGGCAACGCCATCGCGGTGTGGCATCAATCCGACGGCACGCGCGACAACATCTGGGCCAACCGCTTTAACGGCAGCGCCTGGGGCAGCGCCGAGCTGATCGAGACCAACGATACCGGGCGTGCACGTAACCCACAAATCGCCTTCGACAGCAGCGGCAACGCCATCGCCGTGTGGCGTCAAGACGACGGCGTGCGCGACAACATCTGGGCCAACCGCTTTAACGGCAGCAGCTGGGGCAGCGCCGCGCTGATCGAGGCCGACAATGCCGGGGATGGATGGTCCCCACAGATCGCCTTCGACAGCAGCGGCAACGCCATCGCGGTGTGGCATCAATCCGACGGCACACGCGACAACATCTGGGCCAACCGCTTTGAATAGCGCTGTTGTGCGGCTCCCTTTGTTGAAGGTGAGCCGCCATTAAGCCAGCCAGCTCGGGCTGGCTGGCGCGTTCTCAAACAAGCAGAGCAACGCTTAACCTTGACTAAGCAGACGCCCCCTAACACGCTTGCTCTAATAGCCCCTCGCTGCTAGAGTATTTCCGATTACTTAGCACAGGATTAAATCCCCCATGTTCTTCAAACGGTTTCGCGGAATGTTCTCTAATGACCTTTCCATCGACCTGGGTACAGCCAACACCCTGATTTACGTCCGAGGCCAGGGTATCGTTCTCGATGAGCCCTCGGTTGTCGCCATCCGTCAGGAGAGTGGTTCGGGCAGCCCCCGTTCGATTGCCGCCGTTGGGGCAGAGGCGAAATTAATGATCGGGCGCACGCCGGGTAATATTGTTGCGATTCGCCCGCTGAAAGATGGTGTGATCGCCGATTTCACCGTGACCGAAAAGATGTTGCAGCACTTTATTCGTAAAGTGCATGAAAACCGATTCCTGCGCCCCAGCCCCAGAGTGCTGATCTGTGTTCCCTGCGGTTCGACCCAGGTTGAGCGCCGCGCCATCAAGGAGTCTGCCGCCGGAGCAGGCGCGCGCGAGGTCTACCTGATTGAAGAGCCGATGGCAGCCGCTATTGGTGCCGGTATGCCAGTGGGTGAAGCGAGTGGCACCATGGTACTCGACATCGGCGGTGGCACCACCGAGGTGGCAGTGATTTCGCTCAACGGCATTGTCTACTCCGCCTCTGTCCGTATTGGTGGCGACCGCTTTGATGACGCCATCATCAACTATGTGCGCCGCAACTACGGTAGCCTGATTGGTGAATCGACCGCTGAAAAGATCAAAAAAGAGATCGGTGCCGCCTATCCCGGCATGGAGGTCAAAGAGATCGAGGTGCGCGGTCGCAATCTAGCCGAAGGGGTGCCACGCACCTTCAGCCTCAACAGCAATGAAATTCTCGAAGCACTGCAGGAGCCTCTTTCAGGTATCGTTGGTGCTGTAAAAGCAGCGCTGGAACAGACCCCGCCCGAGCTGGGTGCTGATATTGCCGAGCGCGGCATGGTACTAACCGGCGGCGGCGCGCTGCTGCGTGACCTTGATCGCCTGCTGGCAGAAGAGACCGGCCTGCCGGTGATCATCGCCGAAGACCCCCTGACCTGTGTTGCACGCGGCGGCGGCAAGGCGCTGGAGATGATTGAAGAACACAACGGTGACATCTTTGCGGTAGAATAGCGGCAACGCTATTAAATCGTACCAGCGCCCATTAACCGGCGCGGATCATAGCAAGGAGAGGGCGCAATTCCAGGACGATGGATGCGTCTTCAGGCAACCGGAGCAGAGCAGCCGGCTTAAAGTGATTGAGTATCGTCTGAGAGGTTCCCTATAAAACCCCTATTTGTCCAAGGGCCATCCACCACGCTGCGCCTGATCATCCTGATATCTCTATCCATCACCATGATGGTGATGGATCACCGCCAGCAGCATATGGAAAACGTCCGCAGCGTCCTTACAACGGCGATCTATCCGATTCAGTACGTGATTAATCTACCTGCCGGCATCGGCGAATGGCTTACAGACTCACTCTCGTCGCGCCAGACCCTGCTCGATCAGAATAACAGCCTGCGTTCACAGCAGTTTCTCTATGACACTCAGCTACAGAAGCTCGACGCACTGGCAGCTGAAAATATGCGCCTGCGCGCACTGCTCGACTCATCGATCAAAGTGAACGACCGCGTATTAATCGCAGAGCTGCTATCGGTTGATATGAGACCCTTCTCGCAACAGGTGGTGATCAGCAAGGGTTCACGCAACGGGGTTTATCGTGGTCAGCCGATCCTCGACGCCAGCGGCATCCTCGGACAGGTGGTGCATGTTTCACCATTTAATAGCACCGCGATGCTCATTACCGACCCCAGCCATGCGCTCCCTGTACAGGTCAACCGCAGCGGCCAGCGTGCGATCGCAATGGGTACCGGTGAGTCTAACCGCCTCGAACTGCCACATCTGCCCAACAACGCCGATATCGAGGTGGGAGATCTGCTGGTCACCTCCGGCCTGGGTGGACGTTTCCCTCCGGGTTATCCCGCTGCACGCGTGACTGTTGTCACCCGTAATCCAGGTCAGCCGTTTGCTGAGGTGCAGGCAGAGCCGACCGGTAAACAGGAGAGTGCGCGCGAAGTGCTTCTTGTGTGGAACAACCCACCCGAGAGCGCTGACAAAGATCGTGCTGCGGTCACTGATGAGAACGGCGAGGAAACAGTCCCGTGATCCAGAAAAAAGCGCGTGGCAGCGAGATTATCGCCTTCAGTTTTATCGCTGCGCTCGCACTGACCGTCTTTCCGCTACCGGAGTGGCTATCGGTCGCCCGCCCGGAGTGGGTGACGCTCGTCTTAATCTACTGGTGCATGGCGCTGCCCAACCGGGTCGGGGTCGGCATTGCGTGGGGGGTCGGTCTGATCCTTGATGTCCTGCGGATCGGCCTGCTCGGCCAGAATGCGCTTACCCTCTGTATCATCGCCTATATCACACTCAAGCTGTATCAGCGTCTGCGTGTTTTTCCGCTCTGGCAACAGGCGCTGAGTGTCTTTGCTCTGGTATCACTTAGCCAGATGCTAATCCTGTGGGTTAAAGGGATCACCGGGCAGTCGATCGACATCTGGACCTACTGGCTCCCCTCAATCAGCAGCATGATTGCGTGGCCACTGGTCTTTATCACGATGCGTGCGTTACGCAGAAAATTTAAGGTTTCATAGGTGCTGGCGATGCGGCAGTCGACCCTCCTGGCCCAGAATACCCGGTGCGCTGACCGATAAGCCATGGTACGCCAGCGCATTAAGGATCACATCCGTGAGAGCCGCACCTTCAATGAACGTGCGGCGATTGCACTTGCGATTGTGATCATCATGATCTTTGTGATTCTCGCACGCCTTGTCTATCTACAGATCATTAGCCACGAACATTTCACGACACTGGCAGAGGATAATCGCGTCAGCATCGTGCCGATACCACCCACCCGTGGTCTGATTTATGATCGCAATGGCGCCATCCTCGCTCAGAATGTACCCGCCTTCAGCCTTGAGATTGTGCCAGAACGGGTCACCGATATGGATCAGACGATCCAGGCGTTAAGTGAAATCATTGAGATTAGTGACGACCATATCAAGCGCTTTAAAAAACAGCAGCGGCAAAAAAGCGCTTTCCGCAGCATCCCGCTACGTACCCATCTTAATGAGGTTGAAGTGGCACGCTTCGCCGCCAGTCGCCACCTCTTTCCCGGTGTCGAGATCGAAGCACGACTGGTGCGGGACTACCCCTACAGCCATCTCACCGCCCATGTTATCGGCTATGTCGGACGCATAAATGTTAACGAGCTCAAAAAAGTAGACGCCTCAAACTATAGTGCAACCCATCACATCGGTAAACTCGGCATTGAGAAATTTTATGAAGATCAGCTGCACGGCACTGTGGGGTTCAAAAATATCGAAACCAATGTGATGGGACGCACCATTCGAACACTGGAGCAGAGCCTGCCGGTGCCGGGAGATGACCTCTACCTGACTATCGACATCGAGCTGCAGCAGGCCGCCAGCAAGGCGCTTGGCGACCATCGCGGGGCGGCGATTGCGATCGACCCGCGCAACGGTGATGTACTGGCGATGGTTAGCCAGCCCAGTTACGACCCAAATCCGTTTGTTGTCGGCATCGACGCAAAAAGTTATCGCGCGTTGCAAAATGATATCGACAACCCTCTGTTTGATCGCGCGCTGCGGGGGCAGTACCCCCCCGGCTCCACCATCAAACCCCTGGTTGGGCTGGCGGGGCTTGAGAATGGTAAGGCGAGCATCAATGAGAGCGTCTTCTGTCCCGGCTGGTTTTCACTTAAAGGGGACGATCACCGATACCGTGACTGGAAGAAGGAGGGGCACGGCGTCACCTCGCTGGAAAAGGCGATTGTGCAGTCATGCGATGTCTATTTTTATGATCTGTCGCTTAAGCTGGGGATCGATGCGATGAGTGACTACCTCGCTCAGTTCGGTCTGGGGCAGAAGACAAACATCGATCTCCCTGGTGAACTTGCAGGCATCCTGCCTTCGAGCCACTGGAAGCGCCAGAAGAAGGGGCTGCCGTGGTATACCGGTGAGACATTGATCAGCGGTATCGGCCAGGGTTACAACCTGACCACCCCGCTACAGCTCGCCTCGGCCACCGCTACCCTCGCCAGTCGCGGCCTCCACTCGCAACCACGCATCGTTAAGGCGATTGCTAGCGGCCGTAATAACGAGCCACAGCCCGTACCGCTGGTGCAGCAGGAGCGCCACCACATCGCCTCCGATGAGAACTGGGAATACACGGTAAACGCGATGGTCAAGGCGGTCCACAGCCCGCGCGGCACGGCGCGTGCCATCAGCCATAACATTCCATTTAAGATCGCAGGCAAAACAGGCACTGCACAGGTCTTTGGCATCAAACAGGATGAAGAGTATGTAAAAGAGGATGTCGCGGAGCGGCTGCGTGACCACGCCCTGTTTATCGCCTTTGCACCGGCAGATAAACCTGAAATCGCCATTGCGGTGGTCGTTGAAAATGGCGGCAGTGGCGGTACGGTGGCGGCACCGGTCGCACGCAAGATCATCGATCATTTTTTTATGTCTACATCGAAATAGCGCTTATGATCAAGGCAAAAAATAACGACTATACGCAGTGGGGCGAGCGCCGCCAGTCACGCATGTTCACCCGCGGGCTCCATCTGGATATCCCGCTACTGCTTGGCATCATCATTCTTTCTGCTGTTGGGCTGGCGATTCTCTACAGCGCCAGCGGCCAGAGCGAGGCGATCATCATGCGCCAGCTGATGCGTCTGGGGCTGGCATTTGCTGTGATGATTGTTGTCGCACAGATCCCACCGCACCATATTCAGCTGTGGGCACCGTGGGCCTTTGCGCTGGGGCTGGGGCTGCTCGCCGCGGTGCTGTTGATTGGCGACGAAGGCAAGGGGGCGCAGCGCTGGCTCGACCTCGGCTTCTTCCGTTTTCAGCCGTCAGAGATCATGAAACTCGCCGTGCCAGTGATGGTGGCGTGGTACCTCGCCGACAACCCGACCCCGCCATCGCTCAAGAATATCTTTATCGCCTGCCTGCTGATCATCGTACCGGTGCTGTTGATCGCCAAGCAGCCGGACCTTGGCACCTCGATACTGATCGCAAGCTCCGGTTTTTTTGTCCTACTGCTATCGGGGGTCCGCTGGAAACATGTCTGCATCTTTATGGCGCTGATCGCCACCAGCGCACCGCTACTCTGGTTCAACCTGCACGCCTATCAAAAGGCGCGCGTGATGACATTCCTTAACCCGGAAAACGACCCTCTTGGCGCGGGCTACCATATCATTCAGTCTAAAATCGCCATCGGTTCTGGCGGTCTTTACGGCAAGGGGTGGTTAAACGGCTCCCAGTCTCACCTTGAGTTTCTCCCTGAGCGGACCACCGACTTTATCTTCTCGGTCTTCAGTGAAGAGTTTGGTTTTATCGGCATTATCTGCCTGCTGGCCCTCTATCTCTTTATTGTGATCCGCGGCCTCTATATCGCAACCCAGGCACAGGGCACCTTCACCCGCCTGCTCGGTGGCAGCCTGATTCTGACCTTCTTCGTCTACACGTTTGTTAATATAGGGATGGTCTCGGGGCTGCTGCCGGTAGTGGGGCTACCGCTTCCGCTCATCAGTTATGGTGGCACCTCGATGGTGACGATGATGGCTGGCTTTGGTGTTCTGATGTCGATACACACCCACCGCCGCCTGCTATCAAATTAACCGGCCAACCATTTAGAGAGTGCATTTGATGACTGCTTTACGACCAACCCAGATGATGACACTGAGTGCGCTGCTGACACTCGCCCTCCTCTTCTCTGGCGCGGCTATTGCCGCAGACGGCCACTTCACTCAACGCGCCGATGTGCAGCAATTCATCGATAAGATGGTACGCAAACATCAGTTTGATCGCGCCACTGTGACTCAGCTACTGAGTGAGGCGACGCTAAAAACAGAGATCATCAAGGCGATCACCCGCCCCTACGAAAGCAAACCGTGGTACCAGTATCGGCCGATCTTTGTGACTGAAAAGCGGATCGCACGTGGCCTTCAGTTCTGGCGGGAAAATAGCGCGACACTGCTGCGCGCAGAAGAGCAGTATGGAGTGCCGCCAGAGATCATCACTGCGATCATCGGTGTTGAGTCCTTTTACGGCCGCTACAAAGGGCGCTATCGCGTGCTCGATTCACTGGTAACACTCGGCTTTGACTACCCCAGACGCGGCAAATTTTTTCGCTCAGAGCTGGAACATTATCTCCTGATGACGCGCGATGAGAAGATCGACCCGCGTAGCATGAAGGGCTCTTATGCCGGTGCGATGGGGCAGCCGCAATTTATCGCCAGCAGCTATCGTGAATATGCGGTTGACTTCAATAACGATGGCAGGCGTGACCTGTGGAATAACACCGATGACGCCATCGGCAGTGTTGCCCATTATTTTCGACGCCACGGCTGGCAGCAGGGTGCGCCGATCGCCAGCAGGGCGAGCGTCAGCGGCAGCGCCTTTAAAAAGCTGATCAGAAAGCGCCTCAAACCAGAGATCGCCCTGGATCAGCTTATCGCAAGCGGCGTGACAATCGATGAGATGCCCGATGACATCGTCCCCACATCGACAAAGGCGACCCTGATTGAACTGAAAACCCGCTCAGGCCATGAATACTGGGTTGGTTACCGTAATTTCTATGTTATTTCACGCTACAATCACAGTGCGCTTTACTCAATGGCGGTTTTTCAGCTCGCCACGGAACTACGTAAACAGCGCGATGCGGCCGCTGTAAAATTGAACTAAGCGACGTTATCCACCACTAAACAGTACGCACTACCTTATTTCAGCTCATGACCGTTAATCGACATTACCAGATCATCGCCCTCACATTCCCACTACTACTCAGTGGCTGTGGCACGCTGCCAGGTGGCGGCTCGAGCTTTTTTACCCGTCAGGATAGTGCGCCGTCTCAGCCGGTCGATCTCTCCCATGTCACCGATGCAGTGCCTCGGGTGGAGCCACACAGTCGCTACGGCAATCCAGACTCCTACGTTGTCTTTGGCAAGCGCTACTATGTGAAGAAGAGCAGCCTTAACCATGTCGAGCGCGGTATCGCTTCGTGGTACGGCACCAAATTTCACGGCAAGCGAACCTCCAGCGGTGAACCCTACGACATGCTGGCAATGACAGCCGCACATAAAAGCCTGCCACTGCCTACCTATGCTGAAGTCACCAACCTGACCAATGGGCGTACGATCATCGTTAAAATCAATGACCGCGGCCCATTTAAAAAGAATCGCATCATCGACCTCTCTTACGCGGCAGCGGTAAAGCTGGGGATCGACAAGGCCGGCACAGGGCTGGTGGAGGTCCGCACGATCGACCCATCCGCACCATCACCCACTGCGCAGAGAGCCACACAGGGCGATGAAAGTCTGAAACCACCACCTCAGACTCAACCCACCATCGCAAAAAGTACGCCGCCATCACAGGCGAACAAGCTGAAGCGTATTGTCCCCGGACAGCCTGTCGGTATCTATCTACAGGTAGGGGCCTTTGGTGATCGCCTGAATGCCGAGAACCTGCGCGCCCGCATTCGTGATATCGAAACCCTGCCAGCCGCTAAAGTGAACGTCACTAAAGGGGTTAAGGCTGAGATGTCGATCTTTCGTGTCCGCATCGGCCCCATTGATAATGTCCACGAAGCCGATCAGCTCATCAAGCGCCTTGCCAAACTCGGTATCGAGAACCCTCACGTAATCATCAACTAACTGCTCCTGAAATCGATCAAACTGAACGCTATCTCAAATCAGGGCGAACAGCCGCAGCGGCGTTAGAATTTGTTAGACTATGGGCTGTCGTTTTAAAGCCAGACCCTGGAGAGCTCACTTCGTGAACCAAACTATTTCCCCTATCCTCAGCAATGCGATGCAACTGCGTGGTAGTGCGCGCCTCTTTATTTCGACCACCCGCCTTACAACGGGAGTTGTCATGATGCTACTGGCCAGCCTGCTGACGCTCTCTGTTGCAAGCGCTGCGATGCCGACACCCAATGTACCTGAAGTCTCTGCACGCGGTTACCTGTTGCAGGACTTTAATAGCGGCCAGATCATCGCCGAAAAAAATGCGCATGAACAGATGGAACCCGCCAGTCTGACCAAGCTGATGACAGCCCACATCGTCTTCCATGAGCTGCGCTCTGGCAATCTGCAACTGACCAGTGAGGTGCTGATTAGTGAAAAGGCGTGGCGGATGAAAGGCTCCAAAATGTTTATTGAGGTTAACAAACGTGTTTCAGTAGAAGATTTATTAAAAGGGATGATCATTCAGTCCGGCAATGATGCCAGCGTTGCGCTTGCTGAACATATCGCCGGCAGTGAAGAGGCCTTTGCCTCATTGATGAATCACCACGCTGAAAAGCTGGGCATGAAAAATACACATTTTGTTAACAGCACCGGCATGCCTGCCAATGATCACTACACAACCGCTTTCGACCTTGCACTGCTCACCAGGGCGCTGATCGCTGAGTTCCCCGAGTACTACAGATGGTACTCAATCAAAGAGTTTACCTATAACGATATTCGCCAGCATAATCGCAACACCTTGCTATGGCGCGACAAATATGTCGATGGCGTAAAAACCGGCCATACCGACTCAGCGGGTTACTGCCTTATCTCATCGGCACTACGAGATGATATGCGCCTGATTTCAGTCGTGCTCGGCACAAAAAGTAAAGAAGCCCGCGCTAAAGAGAGCCAGAAACTGCTCAATTACGGCTTCCGTTTTTTCGAGACCCGCAAGCTCTATAGCGCCAACAGCCAGCTCACCACCACACGTATCTGGAAGGGTGCAACAGAACAGCTGCCACTGGGGCTTGAGGAAGATCTCTATATTACGATCCCGCGCGGCCGTTATGATAACCTCAACGCCTCAATGAAGATCGATTCTCAGATCATGGCACCCGTCACCCAAGGGAGCCAGCATGGCGTTGTCGATATCTCACTCGACGGCAACGCCGTCGTTGAACGCCCACTGGTTGCGTTGCAGGCCGTCGAGGAGGGCAGCCTGCTGCAGCGTCTATCCGATGAATTCTCACTGTTATTTGAATAGATGGCCATGGGTTCAGTCTGCTACTTAAACGGCACATACCAGGCGACAGGCGAGGCGCGCATCTCACCACTTGATCGCGGTTTCATCTTTGGTGACGGTATCTATGAGGTCATTCCCGTTTATGGTGGCTGCCTGTTTCGCCTCGACGAACATCTACAGCGGCTCGATGACAACCTTGCTGAGGTTCGTATCAAACAGCCATTGAAGCGAGAGCAGTGGAGAGAGGTCCTAAACGAGATTGTCGCGCGTAACCAGGAAACGCATGGTGCAGAGCAGTCGGTCTACCTGCAGGTGACACGTGGTGTGGCGGAACGTGACCACGGTTTTCCCGATAGCCACGTTGAGCCGACGCTGTTCATCATGAGTTCACCATTAAAACCACTCCCCGCTGATATTGCAGAGAAAGGGGTGGCGGCGATCACCCATGAAGATATTCGCTGGAAAAACTGTCACATCAAAAGCACTTCGCTCCTCGGCAATATCCTGTTACGGCAGTACGCCTATGATGAGCACGCCGCTGAGGCGATCCTGATTCGCGATGGTGAGGTGACAGAAGGGGCGGCGAGCAACCTCTTTGCCATCATCGACGGCGTATTGATCACACCACCGAAAGGGCCGTTACTGCTGCCCGGTATTACTCGTGACCTGATTCTGGAGCTGGCGCAGCAGCATCAGATCGCAGCCTGTGAGGCCTTCATTACTCCGGCGCAGTTAAAGGGTGCCGAGGAGATCTGGCTCACCAGTTCAACTAAAGAGATCCTGCCGGTCACAACTCTCAACGGCAATGCGGTGAATGATGGCAAACCCGGCAAACGGTGGCGAGAGATGAGCCACCATTATCAGGTCTATAAACAGCAGTTACGAGACAGCCCATGAGCGATGAAAAGAGAGAGACGTTACTCGAGTTCCCCTGTGAATTCCCGATCAAGGCGATTGGTAAACAGCGCGATGATCTTGATGCGATTGTCTTTGCCCTCGTCAATAAACATGTTGACGACCTGGGTGAAGGTGCCATTCGCACCCGCCCCAGCAGCAAAGGGAATTACTGCGCGATCACGATCACCTTTACCGCGACTAGTCAGGCCCAGCTTGATGCCATCTACTGCGATCTCAGCGGCTGCGAGCAGATCACGATGGTGCTGTAACAGCGCAGCATGAGTAGACTGAAGCTGCGCCAGCTCGGCCATCAGCCATACGAGACCACCTGGCATGCGATGCAGGCGTTTACCGAACAG
>DRLG01000139.1 GCA_011053135.1 Chromatiales bacterium | reverse complement strand
CGACGGTCAGACGCCTGTCATCTGGATCGAGAAAGTCAGGCAACGAATCAAACGTCATCCACTGTGTAGTTCGCTGCTCCTCCAGCGAGGTCACTGCCTCATTCACTAAGCGAATATTTCTGAAACCGCAACGAGCCAGCCACCTCTCTAACGCCAGTGCCGACGGGATAAACCAGACATTGCGCATTTTTGCATAACGCCCCTGCGGCATCAGAACAGTATCGACCCCACCATCAACTACCAGAGTCTCCAGCACCAGCTCACCGCCGGGTCGTAGCAGCGCCCGCAATTGATAAAGATGGTCGATGGGTGAACGGCGGTGGTAGAGCACCCCCATCGAAAAGAGAGTATCGAATCCACTCAGTTTCTGCGGCAGCTGTTCGACCCCCAGAGGCAGTAGATAGACAGGTACCTGTGGCATATATTGCTGCAGCGCCTGATACTGCATCACAAACAGCATCGTCGGATCGATCCCCACCACCAGCGCCGCCTCTTCGCCCGCCATGCGCCATGCGTGGTAACCATTCCCACAACCAACATCGAGAACATAACGCCCCTTAAGCGGCGAAATGTGTGGCTGTAGCCGCGCCCACTTCCAGTCTGAACGCCACTCGGTATCGATATCGATCCCAAATACAGTGTAAGGCCCCTTACGCCAGGGGTGTAAAATACGCAACTGTTGCTCGACTTTCGCCGCTGTCGCCGCATCCAGATCAGCAGCCTCACCGATGCGTACACTGCCCGCCGATAGGTCAATGGATGAGGGTTTGATTGCAGGTAGCGCATCGACCGCTGCCTGCCATTTTGCAAGATCACCATGACCACGTTCAAAAGCGCTATCCACCGTAGTCGCTAATGTGTCGAGCCAGATCGCCAGTGGCGACCCTTCAAGTTGCTCATAAAGCCGATGGTAGAGATTCATTTAACAGCCATCAACGAAACAAAATTGAGACATTGAAACCACTGCCGAACTTCACAGAAGCCGGCACTGCGCAGGCGCGTTTCATGCGCTTCACGCGTATCGGGCACCAGCACATTGTCCAGAGCCGCCCGCTTCTGGCTCACTTCAAGATCGCTATAGCCGTTACTACGCTTAAAGGCGTGATGCATGCTGGTAAAAAACTCAGCCTCAGATTCATTTCCAAAGGCCAGCTTTTCAGTGAGCAACAGCACTCCACCGGGCAGCATACCCGCATAAATTTTTTCAATCATGGCGCTGCGCTGCGCGGGGGCGATAAACTGCAATGTTAAATTCAATACCACTACCGAGGCGCGCTCAATAGCGATATCCTGAATATCTGCGCAGACAAACTCCACCGCCACGTCAACCTCAGCTGCTTCAATCGATTGATGGCATCGCGACAGCATCGCCTCTGAATTATCAACCGCAATAATGCGACAGCCGGGCTGAGATAACCGTCGCTGCATCGAGAGCGTAATCGCGCCGAGCGAGCAGCCCAGATCATAGAGCTGGCTCCCTGCCTGTGCATACTGTGATGACAATATTCCAGCAACATTAATCAGCGTGCTGTAACCCGGCACAGAACGGTTGATCATATCGGGAAAGACATCCACCACCGCCTCATCAAACTTAAAATTAACAACCTCATCAAGCGGCGTTGTGTATAGCTCATCCGAGCGGTATTTATTCATAACAAGAGACCAGACCTCATAAAAATTGACCCAGCCATTATACCCCAGCCAATAGCGTCAGAGCAGTGCTCACCGTACAGCCCATTTTATTCCCGCGGCCTCAACACTCAAGCTATAAAATCTCTTCTGGCTGTCGATACATAAAGAGAGGAATGGATAACGAGAAAACCTTTGCACGTTACAGGCACGATAATAGTGAGCTGATACCCCCTGGTTGAGACAGATAACTCAATTAATACCCAGGGGTTCACCGTAGAACACTATTGACAAATTTTCTAACAGAAACCAGGAGAATATTAGCCATTTTTACTCGTAATTAACGCAAGCAAAGGTCTCACTAACATGGATAGAAACTGGACAATGAAGTCTCCGCTGCAGCTCATCGCCTTATCGTTGGTCATCATATTGCTATGCCTCTCCAGTACCACTATCGTCACTGCAAAAGGAGGGGCAGAGCAGACATTCTATGTGGGGGTGGTACCTCAATACGATGCACGAAAAATCCATAGAATATGGGTCCCAATCCTGCAAGCGCTTGAAAAATCGACAGGCGCTCACTTTAAACTGGTGGGCACACCAACGATTACTGATTTTGAGAACAGACTTAACGCAGGGTTCTTTGACTTTGCGTATATGAACCCATATGACCTGCTACTGGCCAATAAGCGCCAGGGCTATACCCCTTTAGTGAGAGATATCGCAGAACGCCTGCATGGCGTACTAGTCGTTAAAAAAGATAGCCCCATTATGACACCTGCAGAACTCGATGGTAAAACTGTCGCCTTCCCAGCCCCTAACGCACTCGGGGCGTCACTGATGATGCGTGCTGATCTGCAGGATATTTTTAAAATAAAAATCAGACCACGTTACGTCAAAACCCATAGCTCTGTTTATTTAAATGTTGTATTAGGCGTCTCTTCTGCGGGGGGTGGTGTGCAACAGACATTAGATCAACAACCACAAAACATCCGTGACGCATTACGAGTGCTCTATCAGACTCGTGATGTTCCTTCACACCCCTTTAGCGTACACCCTGGCGTTCCCCCTGCGCTCGCCAGACAGGTCAGAGAAACGTTACTGGCGTTAGGTAAAACAGAGCATGGCCTGTCACTCTTAATGAATATCCCAATAAAAAATATTGGGGCCACTTCGATGGAGGAGTACCGCTCCCTTCAGGAAATAGGAGTGGAACAGTTTCATGAAGAAGAGCAATAAAGAGCGGCTGCTACGATTAAACGGTGATCGTCACAGTAGATGCTACTAATAACCAGAGCAGAAAAAATAAAAAAGGCGATCAAATGATCGCCTTGAGTTCTATTGAGTAGTCACCTGTATCGGTGCACCTGCGGATCAGGCAGCAGAGACCTCTACCCCTTCTGCCCTGCTTTTACCAAAGTTCAACTCACCATCAACTAACGATATCTCAATGATGTCACCCGCCTGGTATTTACCGGCAAGAATCTCCTGCGCCAGGCGGTTTTCCAGTTTACTCTGGATTGCACGCTTCAAAGGGCGTGCGCCATAGACTGGATCAAACCCGGCTTCTCCCAGCTTATCCAGAGCGGCATCACTAAGATGGAGCCCGATATCGCGTTCATGCAGGCGCTCACGCAGATAGTTGACCTGAATATCAGTGATCGCTCTAATCTGCTCCTGTGCTAGCGGATGGAACACCACCACATCATCAATACGATTGATAAATTCAGGCCGAAAGTGTGCGCTCACACTTGTCATAACCGCCTCTTTCATCACATCGTAATTCTCTTCACCGGCCATCTCCTGAATCACCTGAGAACCAAGATTTGATGTCATCACAATGACTGTGTTGCGAAAATCGACCGTACGCCCATGACCATCTGTGAGGCGCCCATCATCCAGCACCTGTAACAGAATATTAAAGACATCGGGATGCGCCTTCTCAACCTCGTCCAGCAACACTACTGAGTAGGGTTTGCGACGTACCGCCTCGGTCAGATAACCACCCTCTTCGTAACCGACATAACCGGGCGGCGCACCGATCAAACGGGCCACCGAATGCTTCTCCATAAACTCAGACATGTCGATACGCACCATCGCCTCTTCGGTATCAAACAGAAACGACGCCAGCGCCTTGGTTAACTCAGTCTTACCCACACCGGTCGGGCCAAGAAACAGAAAAGAGCCGTTGGGGCGATCAGGATCAGAGAGCCCTGCGCGTGAACGACGAATCGCATCGGAGACGACCGACACAGCCTCATCCTGCCCAATCACACGTCGATGCAGCTCATCTTCCATCCGCAGCAGTTTTTCACGCTCACCCTCCAGCATCCGGTTCACCGGAATACCGGTCCACTTTGACACCACCTCTGCAATCTCCTCCTCAGAGACTTTATTACGCAGCAGCGTCATCTCATCCATCTCTGCCTGCGCGGCCATATCGAGCTGCTTCTCCAGCTCTGGGATGCGGCCGTACTGCACCTCTGACATCCGCGCCAGATCTCCCGCTCGGCGCGCCGTCTCCAGTTCACTACGCGCCTGATCCAGCTCCTCCTTGATCTTCTGCGTTCCCTGCAGCGCAGCCTTTTCTGCTTTCCAGACCTCATCCAGATCTGCAAACTCGCGCTCAAGACGGTTGATCTCATCATCCAGGGTCGCAAGTCGTTTCTTTGATGCATCGTCGCTCTCTTTACCCAGCGCCTCGCGTTCGATCTTAAGCTGAATCAGACGCCGTTCCAGTCGATCCATCGACTCAGGCTTTGAATCTATCTCAATCCGAATTCGGCTCGCCGCTTCATCGATCAGATCGATCGCCTTATCGGGCATCTGCCGATCCGTAATGTAGCGATGCGACAGTGTCGCCGCCGACACAATCGCCGGATCAGTAATCTCAACTCCGTGATGCACTTCGTACTTCTCTTTCAGGCCGCGCAGGATCGCAATGGTATCTTCCACACTCGGCTCATCGACCAGCACCTTCTGGAAACGGCGTTCCAGTGCTGCATCTTTTTCAATGTACTGACGATACTCATCGAGCGTGGTCGCGCCAACACAGTGCAGCTCGCCGCGCGCCAGCGCAGGCTTCAACATGTTACCGGCATCCATCGCCCCCTCTGCCTTACCGGCACCCACCATGGTGTGCAGCTCGTCGATAAAAAGGATGACGGAGCCCTCCTGTTTAGCAAGGTCATTCAGCACACCTTTTAGGCGCTCTTCAAACTCCCCACGAAACTTTGCACCGGCGATCAGTGACCCCATGTCGAGTGACAAAAGACGTTTACCCTTAAGCCCTTCAGGCACCTCGCCATTAACGATACGCTGTGCCAGCCCTTCCACAATCGCGGTTTTACCGACACCCGGCTCACCAATCAATACCGGGTTGTTTTTCGTGCGGCGCTGCAGCACCTGAATGGTGCGACGAATTTCGTCGTCTCGCCCAATCACCGGATCAAGCTTGCCCTGCTCGGCACGCTCAGTCAGATCAATCGTAAACTTATCAAGCGCCTGACGCTGCTCTTCAGCATTCGGATCATTGATACTTTCACCACCGCGCATCTCATCAATCGCCTTTTCAAGCACCCCTTTTACCGCACCGGCACTGCGCAACGCATCACCCAGTGCCCCTTTATCTTCCACTGCTGCCAGCACAAAGAGCTCACTGGAGATGTACTGGTCATCACGTTTCTGCGCCAGTTTATCGGTCATGTTTAATAACCGACCAAGATCGTTGGAGATATGCAGATCACCGTCTGCCCCTTCAACACTCGGCAGATGATCGATCGTATCACCCAGCTGCGAACGTAACGCATTCACATTGACATCAGCACGATTCAGCAGCGGTCGCACCGTTCCACCTTGCTGATCGAGCAGTGCAATCATTAAATGTGCCGGCTCAATAAACTGGTGGTCACGCCCCACAGCGAGGCTCTGTGCATCGGCAAGCGCCATCTGAAATTTACTGGTCAATCTGTCCATTCTCATTGGAAGGTCCTCTCTTAATCTTGGTTGGTTTAAACATACAGCTATTTTTCTCAGGATACTATTTATACTGGGGGCCATCGGTCACTTTTCAACCACTCGAGGCAGAACCATTTCACGACAAACTGTTTCGACTGAAAACGGGTTGAAATTTCCCGGCATTGCGTCGATACTGCTGGTCGCCACGGAAGCGCACAAACAGAGAGATAAAGTTCAGAATAAAACCGTTCATCAACCCAAGCGCCCTGGAAATCGTTTCAAATGGCTAAGCTCAAACTTCCATCAGATATCAAAAAGACTGTCAAAGCAGCCCTGAAAGAAGATATAGGTAAAGGTGATATTACTGCCTCACTGATTCCGACGGAGGCCCGCGCCTCAGCAACCGTCATCACCCGTGAAACAGCGATACTCTGCGGCCGTGAGTGGTTCAACGAGACATTGTTGCAGCTCGACGATGAAATCATGATCAGCTGGCAAGTGCAGGACGGTGATCTGATCAATGAGAACCAGACCCTCTGCACTGTTCAGGGACCAGCACGCGCCATTCTCAGTGCAGAGCGGGTTGCGCTGAATTTCCTGCAGTTGCTCTCAGGTATCGCCACCGAATCACGTCGCTATGCCGACCGTGTTAAAGACCTGAAAACCGCGATTCGTGATACTCGGAAAACCATTCCAGGTCTCCGCCTGGCGCAGAAATATGCCGTGCGCTGTGGTGGCTGTGAAAACCACCGCACAGGGCTTTACGATGGTGTCTTGATCAAAGAGAACCACATCCTCGCCTGCGGCTCAATCACCAGGGCGGTGGAGAAGATCCGTGCTAGCCATCCTGAAATGTTGATCGAAGTCGAGGTGGAAAACCTCGATGAGTTCCACGAAGCACTAAACGCCAAAGCCGACATGGTGCTGCTCGATAACTTCGACCGCGCCATGCTGCAACGCGCGGTGATTCTCAACAAAGGGCAGGCAAAGCTAGAGGCCTCCGGCGGCGTCACCTTTAATGAGATACGCGGCCTCGCTGAAAGTGGCATCGACTACATCGCTATCGGCAGCCTGACCAAGGACGTACGATCGATCGACCTCTCGATGCGCTTTACTACCGAAACCTAGCACATCAACTCTTTGCTCGAACTATTTCTAGTACCAACCGCTAACGGAAAATAGAGGATGAGTAACCGTAGTTGATTCGGTGGTCTATACGGAGAGATCAATATACAACTGGAGAAAAAAGCAGCGAAAAAAGCTGCATGGATAAGTTTCGCAATAACAGACAGAGCAATTAATCAGAAGTTCCTTTAATTAAAAAACAGTGTAAACCTGGTTCAGGTTATATTAAGGAATCTATGATTTACTTGTCACTCTAGGGGATGACACAGCGAAGCCATCGCTTAACTCAACGATTTATCTAACAACGAGATTGCAGCCCTGAAGAATCCACACTTTCTCCACCACGTTTTGCTCACAATGACAGTCAAGGCAATCAATCAGCAGCACCTCAGGCGAAACAATTTAACTACCAATAAGGTTTCTATATAATTACATCAACAACCTAACGCCTTAAACTTCAATAAAAACAAGAAACAGCTCCAGTTAGTTTTATAGGGGATATAGAGTGATTAACCGTCTTGCCGCCAGAGCACCCACATTACTTTCATTCACTGCTGGAGTGTTAATACTTCTTTCTACTTCTGTTGCTTATGCAGTTGATGTACAGATATCACAGCTAGTAGATAGTCCTGACCCAGCCATCCGCGGCGGCGAGATTACCTATGCCCTGTCGGTTTCAAATGGTGCTAATGACACCGCCAATGATGTCGTGGTTACACTGCCACTGCCAGCTACAATGCTCTTTTCGTCTGTTAATAATAGCGCCTGTGCCTATGATGGCAGCATCCCTCCTGGCGTTGTGACGTGTAATCTGGGCAGTATTACGGGTGATGGCCTGGGCAATCCGGTGACTAACATCGACATCACTCTGCGCAGTTCGGCTGCCACTGGCAGTACCGTCTCGGTGACGGCGACAGCGAGCACCTCATCAACAGATACCAATCTCGCGAATAATTCGCTGGCTCAAACCACAACCATCAATGATGGCGCGGATCTACAGGCCTCTATTGTTGACCTTGCCGACCCGGTTATTTCGGGTACCACCGTTGATTACACGCTAACAATACAGAACCTGGGGCCGAATGATGCAGGAGTGACCACCGTGGTCAACACACTACCAGCTAATGTTACTTATACCTCTGCCAGCGGTGCTGGCTGGAGCTGTTCCAATGCGGGACAGGATGTAACCTGCACCACAGCGTCTATCCTTAATGGCGTCACCGCGCCGGTTATCAACATTAGCGGTCTGGTGGGTGCCGTTACCGGAACGGTCACTAATTCGGTTACAGTCTCATCGGTAACTGGTGAGCCAGTTCCCAACAACAACACAACAACTGAAGATACTACCATTACCGTCTCTGCTGACTTGACGATCACTAAAAGCGTCTCCAGCCCATTGATTGGTGGCGGCAATGTCACCTTTACGCTGGCACCACGTAATCTTGGTTTTTTCTCTGCCTCAACAGTGGTCGTGAGTGATCCTCTGCCGACCGGATTTGCTTTCACCAGCGCCAGCGGCACGGGCTGGAGCTGTCTTCATAGTGGCGAACCTACAGGTGGTACAGTTACCTGTAGCCGTGCCAGCTATAACGTAGCGGCCAGTGATGACATCATCATTCAGGCCACGTTGCCAGCATCTGGCTCGTTTGTGAATACGGCAACAATCAGTACCGCAACAGCCGACCCAAACGGAAGCAATAATAGCGGCTCTGCCAATATAAACATTACCCCTGATGGTGCCGACCTGTCATTAGTAAAATCAAAAACACCGTCGCTGATTGTGCAGGGCGGAACGATGACAAGTACGCTTCAGGTCACTAACAGTGGGCCACTTGCGACGAGCGGTGTGCTAACAGTGAGCGATACACTGGCAGGTGGTGAAACTTACGTCGGGTTTAGTGGCACAAACTGGAGCTGCACACATAATGGGGTTAACCCCGGCGGGATAGTGACCTGCACCTATGCCAGCACACCGCTAGCAAGTGGTGCCACTACCAATAACCTGATGATCACGACTCTGGCAACTAGCCTGGGTGTGTTGAGCAATAGCGCCACTGTCGCAGATGTCGGCGGTGAAGTGGATGGTAACCCCGCTAACAATAGTGACAGCGCATCTTCAACCAGTACCGTACCAGTCGATCTCAGCATCACCAAAACAGCGAGTACCGCGAACCTGGATACAACACTTTCTGATGTTGAAAACACCATCAGCTATACGCTGACTGTCACCAACAACAGTGCTGATGCGGCCAACAATATTACTGTAACCGATCTGGTTGCTGGTTATATCGCCGGACCTCCGACCACAGCTGTGGTACTCTCCACTATACCGGCAGGGTTTAGCTGTACCATCGGCGCTACGGTCACCTGCAACAGTGGTGGGAATTTTCTTGCCGGGAGTGCCAGTGCTATTTTTGTTATTGAGGTAAGCCGCCCAATTACTAACAATACGGCTTTAATCAACAGCGCTACGGTTTCATCCTCCAGCTTTGCTGACCCCAACTCCAGCAACAACTCAGCGACTGCTACTGTCAACGTCTCAGCCCAGCCAGCCGATCTCAGCATCACCAAAACAGCCACAACACCGAATGCCAACAGTACACTGGAAATTGGTGAAAACACCATCACCTATACCATTACGGTAGATAATAACGGCCCGGGGCCAGTCACTGGTGTGATTATGAGTGACACAATTCCAGGCTATGTCACCGGTGCAACAAGCGTCAATGTCACTACAACACCCGCAGGCTTTAGCTGCTCAACGGGTGCGACGGTCACCTGCAATAATGGTAACAATACGCTGGCAAATGGGAGCAGTGCAACCTTTGTGATCGAAGTAACACGCCCGTTGTTTGATGGTTCACTGATCAACACGGCGGCGGTCACATCTGCCGATATTTCAGACCCTACACCCTCCAATAATTCCGATACTACGAATATTACTGTCGATCCGGTTTTTGATGTCGAAATGCAGAGCAAGATTGTGACACCATCGACCGTTCAGGCGGGAGTCAATGCCACTTACGTTCTTACAGTCCGCAATAACGGCCCCTCCAGCGCCACGAATGTAGCGATTGCGGATGTGTTCACACCACCAGCAGGCCGTAACTTTAGTAAAATATCGGCTACCCCGAGTCAGGGTAGCTGTAGCGGCTGGACAGGAGATACGCTCAACTGCACCATCGGTACGCTGACTAATGGGCAGAGCGAAACCGTTACGGTGGTCGTGCGCCCAGACTGGGATGCTAGCGATACCCAGTGGGTATTGCCCAACACAGCCACCGTTACCTACAACACCTCCGGAACAACCACCGACAGCAATACCAGTAATGAGAGTCAATCGGCCACCCTGACGGTTGACCCAGCCGGGATCGATATTCTAGTCAATAAAACTGAATTGATAGACCCGATCGCCTTCGACCCATTAGTGCCCAGCAATAGCGACCAGCTTATCTACAGAATCGATATCAGCAATGGCGGGCCATCCCTTGCTACCGGCCTCACTTTGAGTGATGCCATTACCCCAAAAAGTGGCAAGCAGCTCACATTTCTCTGTGATGGTGCGGGAAGCACTACCTGCGCGGTAGGCACCTCATTGTGTAACAACACCAATACAAGCATCACAGGCCCTGCCAGCCTGGTGATGAACTGTCCATTACCAGATCTGGCGGCAGGCGCAATTTTGACCCGTTATCTCTTTTTTCGTATCGATTCGGCACCCGATGCCAGTGGTGACACTCACTTCAATCTTGCAACCGTCAGCGCTAATGAAACAGACAGCGTCGCAGGCAATAATTCCGAAGGAGAAAACACCTCTGTGCGCGCCAGAGTAGATTTGGCCGTGAGCCAAAGTGCCGACACCAACCCAGTGCAGTTACGCCAACCTTTCAACTGGGTTATTGTTGTCACCAATAACGGCCCCGGCAGTGCTGAACAATCGCAGCTCAGCAACACCCTTCCTGCCGGAGTGGAGTTAACAGCTGCACCAACGCCTACTCAAGGAAGCTGCACTGGCAGTGCCGGCGACACTAGCTATAGCTGCGACCTCGGCACCATCAACAACGCTGCCAACGCTACAATTACGGTACCGGTACGTGTGATCAGTTACCCTGGCAGCGGCACCATCACCAACACCGCAACCGCTTCCACTTTTGGCGTTGACTCCAATCCAGGCAATGACAGCGGTAGTGCAGTTGTTACCGTACAACGCTCCAGCCTGGCAGGTTCTGTCTATGAAGATACTAACGACAATGGTGATAGAGATGGCGGTGAAAGTGGCATTGGCGCGATTCAGCTTCAACTCAGCGGGACAGATCTCTATGGCAATGCAGTCTCTCTAACAACCAGCAGTGCTACCGACGGGAGCTACACCTTCAACGATCTCTCTCCCAGCGACGGCAATGGTTACACCCTGACGCAGCCGACTCAACCCGTAGGTTACTTTGATGGTCAGGAAAACAGCGGCGGAACAGTGGTGCCGGGCTCCAAGGCGACAGACAGTATCAGCGCCATCGCCGTACCTGGCAATAGCGCGCTAAACGGCTATCTATTTGGTGAACTCACCGGCACATCAATCAGCGGCTTCGTCTGGCATGATGCCAATAATGATGGTGTCAACGATGCGGGTGAAACCAGTGGTGTCGCAGGTGTAGTGATCACGCTCACCGGCACCGATGATCTCGGCGCGCCGGTGAACACAACGGCGGCCACAGCGGCAGATGGCGCCTATACCTTCAACGGTCTACGCCCTGGCACCTACACACTTAACGAAGGAAGCGTGAACGGCTACCTTCCCGGCCTGGCTCAAGTGGGTAGCGGTGCCAATGTGGCGGGCACGGCGGATAATGTTCCGACTTCACCTGCTTTTGGTAATCAGATTAGCGGCATTACACTACAGAGTGGTGATAGCGCCAGTGGCTACAATTTTGGCGAGTTGATAGCCGCATCACTCTCCGGCACAGTTTTTAATGATAACAACACCAATGGTAATCAGGAGAGCGGCGAGCCGGGTATCGCAGGTGTCACACTGACGCTGAGCGGTATCGATGATCTGGGGCAAGCCGTCAACCTGCCCGTCACTAGCACTGCCGATGGTAGCTACAGTTTTAGCGGCCTGCGCCCTTCCGATGGCAGTGGCTACACCATCACCGAGACACAACCAGCAGGTTATGTTGACTCAGTCGATACCCTTGGGTCGCTAGGCGGCGTGCTAGCAAACGACATCATCAGCGCTATTACAGTCGCCAGTAATGACACCGGTAGTGGCTATAATTTCGCTGAGCTAAGTTCCGGAATCGCCGGTTTTGTCTATGTCGATAGCAATAACAACGGCATTTTCGATAGCGGCGAGGCGCCAATTTCTGGTGTCACCCTTAACGTAAACGGTGAAGGGGTGAACACAACCGCCACCACTGATACGACAGGTTACTACATCATCACCGGTCTTGCGGCTGGCACCTACAGCGTGAGTGAAATTCAGCCTGTGGCCTGGGCCGACGGGATCGCCAGCGCTGGGTCGGCTGGGGGTATCGCCAGCACCAATCTGATTAATGCCATCACACTGGGAGCAACCACTATTGGCACTGGCTACAGCTTTGCTGAACAGGGTGGAAGCCTGAGTGGCTTTGTCTATAACGATATCAACGCCAATGGTGTGAATGAGCCAATCGAACCAGGCATTCCGGCTGTTACTGTAAATCTGAGCGGCACTGACATTGACGGCAATCCGGTAAACATAACGACGACAAGTGGCGTTGATGGCAGTTACCGTTTCAGTGATCTGCCGCTCCCTGATGGTAGCGGCTATAGCATTAGTGAAACTCAACCAACAGGCATAAGCGATGGCATTGATACCCTGGGTAACCTCGGTGGCACGCTAGCCAATGACCTCTTCTCTGCCATTCTGTTCCCGGCCGCGGGGGCCAATGGCAGTGGTTATAACTTTGGTGAAACGGCTTCTGGAGTGGCGGATCTCTCCGGCAGCGTCTGGCTGGATCGCAACTATGATCGCATCAATAACGATGGCGGTGGTGAAGTTGACTGGACGGTAGAGATTATCCAGCGAGCCAACCCCCTTGATAATACAAATTACACCTTAATCGCTACCACGAAGACAGATGCTAGTGGTAATTATCAGTTTACCGGGCTGCTCCCCGGTAGCGGTTATGAAATCCGCTTCCGTCACCCAGTCACGGGGTTGGTGTACGGCTCCCCTCTATCAAGTGAAGCGGGGGTCGATCTAAGTTATGGCACGATCCGTAATCTAACCTTACTTGCAGGTAACAATATTCAGAACCAGAGTCTGCCGCTTGATCCTGCGGGTATTATTTATGACTCACTCGATCGTACACCGATTGAAGGCGCGGTGGTTAGCGTGACAGGGCCTGCGGGCTTTGACCCCGCCATTCACCTGGTAGGCGGCGTCGCCAATGTCAACCAGACAACAGCTGCGGATGGTTTCTATCAGTTCCTGT
>DRLG01000138.1 GCA_011053135.1 Chromatiales bacterium | reverse complement strand
TCTACGGGAGCGTATCAATAAAATCAGAGGACGTAAGCAGCGCGCCCTCTTTGGCTAGTCCCGCCTTTATGTAAATTTCAGCGATACACTATCACTACTTTTCTGGTTTTCCAGGCGGCTCTCCGTGCTGGGTTCGAATCGCGTTTTATCTGGTCGATAGAGGGAGTGTGATGACTTTTCCAGGTTGCTCTGGCGTGGCAGCGTCAGCGAGCATCTCTTCCAGTACAGCGTGGAGACTATCCAGAACTTTATGGGCCGAAATGTTTGCGTGGATATGGTAATAATGTAGTTCACATTCGACCGGCGCATGCAGCGCGTTACGCCTTCCACGGTTGATCTGTGTCCACGCCAGCGCCGGGAGGTCATACATGGCGCGATCAATACAGATCCAGGCGTCTCTGCTTAACACCACATCGATTGTTCTAAGCCCCGGTAAGCGTATACGAAGTGGAGCTTCGAGTCTCAGCGTTGCCAGCAGTACGGTGTTGTAAAGCGGCGCATCAATAGATGTCTGAACAGTTCGAAGCCTGGGGATATTCTCTATGCGTGTACTCATGTGATGGTTCAAAGTTCTATGAAATATGTTGCTTATTTTAGCGGCCATCAATAAAACTTCTGAAGAGATCTTCACCCCGCTGAGTCGCCTTTTCTAAAGGAGATCAGGTGATACCCGATATTGGAAATATGAGTAAAAACAATCACCAGAATGGTGGCGGTAAACGGTCGAAGCCACGACGATACGAGCTGTTTGATCGCATCTGTGGCCACCACCCCCTGCGCTCCGCAGTGCCTGGGGGGTATGTCGATTATGCGGTTAAAACGCGACACGGCGGCGAGGTTTTCTATTTTAATTTTGCACTCGCTGAAGAGATGGGGTTACTGCCGGCGGGTCATCGTCGCCACTTGAATAAAAGTCTGAGTGATAAATTGCTACAGACCTTTAGCATTGAAGTGATCAATGAGTATGATATTGAGCAGGGTATCGAGGTTCCTGCTGCGGATATCCGCAAAGAAAAATATATGGCGACCCGCTACCTGCAGCTGCAACACCCCGGTCGATCGGGGCTGACCTCGGGTGATGGGCGTAGCATCTGGAACGGCTGTTTTACGGCGAAAGGGATCACGTGGGATATTTCAAGTTGCGGAACCGGGGTGACAGCGCTTAGTCCTGCAACGGCCCATGAAGGGCGACATTTCCGGAGTGGTGATAAGAACGCCTCATATGGAAGTGGACGAGGCGACCTGCTGGATGGTGTGGGTGCTGCACTGATGAGTGATATTTTCCATCGTAACCACCTCGCAACAGAACGCACATTACTCTTGATTGGCTACCCGGATGGCACTTCTGTTAATGTGCGAGCCGCGAAAAATCTACTGAGACCTGCCCATTTCTTTCACCACCTGAAACAGGGGGAGTATCTGCGTCTGAAAGGGGTTGTTGATTATTACATCGAGCGGCAGGTGGGGAATGGTGAATGGCCGCAGGTGGATGGGAAGGAACGCTATGCTGCGATGCTGGAACATGTTGCCCGCGCTTTTGGGCGCTTAGCAGCACGCCTGGAGAGTGACTATATTTTCTGCTGGATGGAGTGGGATGGCGATAACATCCTCTCTGATGGCGGTATTATCGATTACGGTTCGTTGCGTCAGTTTGGGCTTTTCCACCATGAATACCGTTATGATGATGCCGAACGAATGTCAACCACCATCACAGAGCAGAAAAATAAAGCGAAATATATTGTGCAGACCTTTGCACAGCTCACCGACTATCTACAACAAGGCGTAAAGCGTCCCATTAAGGCGTTTGCTCATGCGCCAGCGGTTCAAACGTTCCTTGATCTGTATGCGCGAACGAGGAATGAATTGTTACTGAATAAAATGGGCTTCAGTGATACTCATATTGAGCTGTTCCTGTGCGATAAAAAAAACATCGAGCTGGTAGATGAGTTTCGTCGGATCTTTTCAACATTTGAGCGGGCTAAATCCTGTCGCGGACCGTATACCGTTGGAGATGGAATTAGCTGGGATGCCGTTTTCTGTATGCGCGACATTCTGCGCGAATTACCGCTCTGGTTTCAGTCGGGTGGCGACTGGATGAGTGCCGAACACTTTATTGAGGTGATGCGCTCTGATTATGCTGATGAGAAAGATCTGAAGATAACACCCTACCGAAGACGACAGATTAGCGCCTTTCAGAAACACTACTGGATGATCGTTGAACAGATGGCGCTGCTGACCGGTGGCCCCATGAATGAACTATTAGATGAGGTGGTGCGCAGGTCGGCGGTGATCAATCGCTATGAGCGCGTGACCGGGGATGCGCTGATTTATGTGGCGAAGCAGCTAATCAAGATCGACAGAAGTGTTAGCAAAGCGTTGCTGCATCAGATCTTTGAGAACTTTGTTGCGCAGCAGGTGCTGATCCCGGAGGCGAAAGAGAAGCGATCACCCCTGAGTAAACAGCAAAGGGCGGTGCAAAATAACAGAGGCTATCAGCGACTGCTCAAGGTGGTTGAAAGCTGTCGTGAAGGGATTTAACCCGCAGCGTTTATCTGGATGGGACTAGCCAGCAAGCGTTTATTGCAACGCGAGAGTTTTTTTATCTGCAGTTCGCGTTTGAGTGCATCGGAGCGGCTGCTGCTGGTCTCATGGTAATGGAGCCTTACCGGGCGACGCGAGCGAGTGTAGCGTGCGCCAAGTGAACTGCTGTTGTGTTCCGTTAAACGTCGCTCAATATCGGTCGTGATGCCGGTGTAGTAGGTGCCGTCACCACATTCAACAACATAGACATACCAGGTGTTGAGCTGCGCTGCTTCGGTTAACGGGGGTTGAGTGTCAGGCATTAAGGTCTGGAATGAGTTTACTCTCTAGTCTGGCGATCATATCTTTGAGCCACAGTTTGCGTTTCTTCATGCGGCTTAACTGTAGCTGGTCACCTTTAATCTCTGAAGTGAGCTGTGTGATGAGAGCGTCTAGATCACGATGTTCAAGGCGAAGCGTCTCAAGACGAAGTTTTATAGCTGATTTTTCATCGGTCTGCTGCATGGTCTGATTGTAATGGAAATGGTGGATAAAGAAATCAGTTTCGTATTTAAAGCGCGCTGAATATCGTTAATACAACTAGCCCAGGTTCTGAATGAAAGGGTTATTTCGTCGCTCTTCTCCAAAGCTCGACATGGGGCCGTGGCCGGGGATAAATTTCACATGGTCACCGAGCGGCAATAAGCGCGTTTTAATCGCGTTGACGAGCTCTTTCTGGTCGCCACGCGGGAAGTCAGAGCGGCCAATCGACCCCTGAAACAGGACGTCGCCGACGATGGCGATGGCGTCATCCTTGTTATAAAAGGCGATGTGGCCTGGGGTGTGCCCCGGGCAGTGCAGCACCTCCAGGGTAACGTTGCCAAAGGTCACCTGGTCGTCCTGATCTAGCCAGCGATCTGGCGTGAACCCCTTGAGTGGTGGAAAACCGAACATCTCGCACTGCTGTGGGATGGCGTCGATCCAGAACTGATCCGCTTTGTGTGGCCCTTCAATAGGCAGTTGAAGGCGCTCGGCAAGCTCCGCAACGCCCCCGATATGATCCAGGTGTGGATGTGTCACCAGGATCTTTTCGATCTCAACCCCTGCGGCCTGCGCGACTTGTAGAATACGGTCGACTTCGCCGCCAGGATCGATAACGGCAGCACGCATCGTCTCTTCACAATAGAGCAGTGAGCAGTTCTGCTGTAGTGGCGTAACCGGGATGATCTGGTATTTCATCGGCCTGATCCTTTAAGGAAATTCGGTAGCGTATCTTGTGCGAACTCCTGAAAACATGCAACTGGCCAGTACGGCTTGCCTGCTCTGGTTTTACCCAGAGGGTCGTCGTCAGGTCGCTCTTCGCTATAGAGGGGCTGCCGTTGCGCAAGCCGCATATTTACGGGATAGCAGTGAAATAGGGTGGAATCTCGTGGTGAGCAATGTACGGGGCTGTTTTTAATGTCTTTGATAGGGGATCTGTAAATCCCACGCCTCTAGGCGGCATCGTTGCTTTTACACCCTCTCCCCTTGAGGGGAGAGGGACGGGGTGAGGGGTGAGCATGCTCCAAGGTTGAAATTTGAACCCTCACCCTACCCCTCTCCCAGTCTTGGGAGAGGGGACAATCGGCCGTACGGCCGATCAATCCGGCTTTTAGCCGTAACCCGAAGCCACCAGCTTTAGCCGCTGGAGTATTCACTGAAATTTCCTGGTTTTTTAGGGTGTCTGCTC
>DRLG01000137.1 GCA_011053135.1 Chromatiales bacterium | reverse complement strand
CTGGCAGCGTCGCGGCGCGCAGTACGCTATCCATCCCCAGCAAGCGCGCCTGCGCCTGCCTGACCTCGATCCCTGTCTCGGAAAAATGCAGCTCTCCGTTCACATCAAGAATATCAACAGCACGCTCCGCAAGATAAAAATCGGCCCCCTCAAAGCGCACCAGCCCATTCACCTTTGCGGGTAATTTTGCCAGTGGCAACTGAAGCGAGAGGTCGAGTTCACTGCGCCCCGCCGTCACCTCTGCTCCCTCAGTAAATGCACCAAAGCGTGCATTGAGTGGGCTGCGGCGTAAAAAATTGAGCGTTTCGCGTGCGTGGCCCTGCGCCTGACCATCGATCTCCAGTAGTGCGGGGTGGGCACGAAAGCTTCTAATCCTTGCCGAGACCTGGGTCACGTCGGCATCCAGAATTTTTGCGGCGACGGCGTTAATCTGCATACCACTCCCGGCGAAGATCACCTCGGCCTCCATCTCTTCAAGACGCGGCCACCCCGGCGCATAGTCGAGAATGCCATCGGTCAGGTTAAAGCGGATATCGAAGAGCCCGGGACTCTCCTCATATGGAAAACGGTGGTCGAGTGGCCCATAAAAAACCACCTGTCCGGCAGAGACATTGCCACCTACAATGGCTCGATCGAGCCACTCAACCGATGCCGCCGACATAATTCCTACTGGCAGATAGTGTGAAATGTTGGCAACACTGGGAGCATCGAATGTTGCCAATAGCGCAATCTCAGGGGTGCTGCTGCCCCCTGTGAGCGCCAGCTCCAGTGACAGTTCAAGGTCGCCGTTTTCCACATTCAGTGCTCGGCTCTCTACTCGCCAGCCACCCTCTCCCGACTGCCAGTAGAGCTCTCCAGCCAGCGCCGTAACCGTTAGTGGTGAGCGAAAGAGGGCAGGAATTTCGATCTCGCCACTCATCTGCTTCAGCGCCAGATAACCCCCACTGTTATCGAGACGCAGATGACCCCCAAGCCCATTCAGCCCTGGCAACTTGCCAACGGCATTGATCCCAACGCCATCAAAGCGACTGGAGAGGGTGTAGCGGTAGTCCTGTTTGTTGTCACGACTGGGATCCCAGTAATGGAGGTACCCCTCTCGCAGTTCGCCTGTCGGTGCAAATGCCAGCAGCTGCTGGCGCAACCGCTCATCAACCTGATCACTCATCTGTAGCAGTGCATTAAGGTCGTCGATATCGATATAGCCCAACTTCGCCTCAACCACCTGTGCGCCATCCGCCTCTGTTGAAGTGGCCACACTAAAGCGGCTTGGTGGCCACATGCGGCTCTCACGCCCCAGCAGAAAGTGATCAACCGACAGCGCCCAGCCAGCGGCGCTCCGTTTCCAGGCGTACTCTCCCGATAGCAGATCAACATTCATCGACTGCTCACCAGCGGGCTGATCACCATTTCCGACAGATGTTAACAATAGCTGTTGCAGTGAAAAATCACCTTCAACCCGCTGCAGCGCTGCATCCCGCCACTCAAACCAGAGACGTGTCTCTACCAGCCCCTTATCCACCCGCACCCCGGCGGGCGCCTGCTCTTCGAGCCATGGTGCCAGCTGTAGCCCCGCCCCTTCGATATAACCCTGCACGCGCCACTCTTGCTGCGCCTGTAGATCGCCGTTGATATCGATTGCAAATGAGAACGTGCGCCCAAAATGGGTCGGCAACTCTGCAGCACCATCAAGCTGATGACGATTACCCTGATTTCTCAGCTTAAATGCTATGTTTGAAAAGTGCAGCTCGCGCCCACCCTGTTTCAGGTCACGCCATGTCACCTCACTCGACTCAATTGCCATACGCGGCTGGATGAGCAGCCAGTGTAATAGCGCCTGCTGATTGTCTGCCTGACGTTGCGCCAGCGCCTCATCACCGTTATCACCTGTCCCTGCTGCCCCGGCCTCAAGGCCGGCCACACTGATCTTGCCAGCCTCATCTCGTGTGATAATCAGTTTGACGCCCGACACAACCAGGTTGCCAATCTGCAGCGAGCGATAACGAATACTCTGCAACAGGTTAAGCCCGATACTGCCATGATCAAAATTGAGCAGCTCTGAACCACCATCATTGAGTACGCGCACACCGTGCAACTTCAGGAGTGGGCCTGCGCCGTGCCACGCCGCCTCCATTGAGCTCACTTCAACCGTGGCACCCACGGCATCGCTAATCATCGCTTCGACCTGTTGATGATATGTATCAAGGTAAGGCAGCAGCAGACGCGCGCTGCTAATCAACAGCGCCACTACAATGATGCTGACCGCAACCAGCATCCAGCACCTGCTTAAGGTAGCTCGAATCACGTGCTATCTGCTCTGTAAACTAAGGTTACTCGAAAATGGAACATGCGATTAACCAGGGTAAATTACATCAACACGACGTCAAACTGTTCCTGAGTGTAGAGCGTCTCTACCTGTAACTGAATCGGTTTACCAATAAACTCTTCCAGCTCAGCGATACTGGTAGACTCCTCATCAAGGAGCAGATCAACCACCTCCTGTGAGGCGAGCACCAGGAACTTGGTGGCATCGAATTGACGCGCTTCACGCATCAGTTCACGAAAAATCTCGTAACAGACCGTCTCCCGTGTTTTTGTCGAGCCTGTTCCGTTACAGACCGAACAAGGCTCGCATAATATCTGCCCAAGACTCTCCCGCGTACGCTTGCGTGTCATCTCAACCAGCCCCAGTGGTGATACATCGCAGATAAAATTCCGCGCACGGTCACTCTCCAGCCCTTTCTCAAGCGCCTTCAACACCTGCCTTTTATGCTCCTCTTCACCCATATCGATAAAATCGATGATGATGATGCCACCGAGGTTTCGCAGTTTTAACTGGCGTGCAATCGCCTGCGCCGCCTCAAGGTTAGTTTTAAAGATGGTCTCTTCAAGATTGCGGTGGCCGACAAAAGCGCCGGTATTCACATCAATGGTGGTCATCGCCTCGGTCTGATCGATGCAGAGATGGCCACCCGACTTGAGCTGTACCGTTCGCTCCAGCGCCTTCTGAATCTCATCTTCAACAGAATAGAGATCAAATATCGGCCGCTCACCGGGGTAATGTTCCGTACGTGGTGCCAGCTCAGGAATCAGCTGCGTCACAAACTCCAGCGCCCGCTGGTACGCCTCGCGCGAATCGATCCGGATCTTGTCGATCTGTTCTACTGGAAAGTCACGCAACATCCGCAGCACCAGCGGCAGATCTTCGTAGAGGACCATCGTATCCTGCGGCTTTGCCATCTGTTCAGGGCGCTCAACGGAGGCCCACAGCTTACGCAGAAACCCCATATCCTCCAGAATTTCGGCCTCATCCACCCCTTCTGCTGCGGTGCGTGCAATGAAGCCGCCCCCTTCATCCCCCATACCCGCCTCGAGTATGGCGCGCAGGCGCTGTCGCTCTGCCTCATCTTCTATTCTTTGTGAGATACCGATATGTTTCATCGCAGGCATAAAGACAAGGTAACGTGACGGCATGCTGATCTGCATCGTCAAGCGCGCCCCTTTTGAACCCAGCGGGTCCTTAAAGACCTGCACCATCACCTTCTGACCATCATGCAGTAGCGACTCGATCGCCACCTCAGGTTTCGCCCCACCGTTTTCATGATCACTCTCACTGATGAACCCTTCGGGCAGCTGGATATCGGAGACATGCAGAAAGGCTGTCCGCTCCAGCCCGATATCGATAAAAGCTGCCTGCATCCCCGGCAATACTCGACTCACCTTGCCCTGGTAAATGTTCCCCACCAGACCGCGTTTACAGGTGCGCTCGATGTAGACCTCCTGCAACAGGCCATTCTCCACCACTGCCACACGCGTCTCCTGCGGTGTCACGTTTACCAGTATTTCATCACTCATGGCTCATTATCCATTCCGGCAGCTTTCTATAGTCTATGTAGCCGACAGAGTCTACCCGTTTTAGGGGCAATAAACAGGATCAAAGAGCAGGATACGGCGCTATTGAGCATGATTGGCATTGAAAACGGGGAGTTGAACCCCAAAATCGTGCAGCAGGGCCGCCGTTTCAAACAGTGGCAACCCCATCACACCCGAATAACTCCCATCAAGGCGTTCGATAAAGAGCGCACCCAGCCCCTGAATCCCGTAACCACCCGCCTTATCCCGCGGTTCGCCACTGCGCCAGTAGCCGGCCGCCTCTTCATCGCTAATCGCTCGAAAGGTGACACGGCTGACGCTAAGGCGGCTCGCTTCACTGCTGCGATCCACCAGCGCCACCCCGCTGATTACTCGGTGCGTGCGCCCCGCGAGACGGTGCAACATTTGTCGGGCATCCGCCTCGTCGTTCGGTTTGCCCAATATCTCACCACCCACCACCACCGAGGTATCAGCACCCAGCAGTGGTTTATCGACAGCGGCTAAGCCTGCCCGCCCCGCACGCGCCTTTTCTAGCGCCATACGGGTCACATAGTGCTCCGGCGACTCATTCGCATAAGGCGCTTCATCGATCTCTGTCACGACCACTTCATGCTCGATACCCAGCTGCCACAGCAGCTCCCGCCGACGCGGCGACTGAGAGACCAGGTAAATCAGGGCGCTATTCATCAGTTCAATACACTCAATAACAGAGACCAGCTCTTTACACACTTATGCCGTTCTGGGTTGTCAGCTTTAGCATTAAAAAAACGTCAAGAAACTGTCAACCAACTGGAAATTAAACAAAACTTCCCCCCTGACGATAGCTAAATCAGGGTGAAAATATTTAGAGGGTTCATCATTGCCAGCGGAACTTACCATTGTTGTACCAACTTATAATGAGAGCGACAACATTGAGCGCCTGGTTAATGAGCTGACAATCGCGCTAAAGGGTGTCAACTGGGAGCTCATTATCGTGGATGACAACTCCCCCGACGGCACATCGCCTCTAGCCCGAAGCATGGCACAGAAGAACGCACATGTCCGCTGCATTCAACGCCTTGGACGTCGTGGGCTCTCATCTGCCTGTATTGAGGGCTTCCTCGCCTCAGCCTCACCCTATATCGCGGTCATGGATGCCGATGGCCAGCATGATGAACAGCTGCTCAAGCAAATGTTGCAGGGACTTAAAAATGGTGATGCTGATCTTATCAATGGCAGCCGCTACATCGCTGAGGGTAGCACTGGGCAACTACCACCGATTCGCGTCAAAATCAGTAAAGCTGCCTCAGCAGTCGCGCACCGAATATTAAATATCACTGTTAGTGATCCGATGAGTGGCTTCTTTATGTTTAAGCGCGCCTCGCTTGAACCCACTTTTGAGAAACTTTCAGGGCAGGGGTTCAAGATTCTGCTCGATATGCTAGTCACCGCCGCTGATTCGATAAAGGTTAGCGAGCTCCCCTACACCATGCGTGCACGCGCATATGGTGAGAGCAAACTCGACAGTCTGGTCGTACTCGAATTTTTCTCATTGATTATCGATAAATTAACCGGACGCCAGATTCCATTACGGTTTTTTATGTTCACAGCAGTTGGACTGACCGGTGTTGTGGTTCACATGGCAACACTTAATTTCTTTTTTAACACCCAGCAGGAGGCGTTCTGGCTTTCGCAGGCAGCCGCGACTATCGTTGCAATGACCACCAACTTCTTACTCAATAACAGTCTGACTTTTCGCGACCGCCGCCTGCGTGGAAAAAAATTATTCTCGGGACTGCTAAGCTTCTATATCGCCTGTAGCCTGGGGGCGGCTATTAATATTGAAATTGCCGCATCACTCTATGAATACAATGTGCCATGGGCAATTGCCGGAATCTCCGGTGCCGCAATCGGTGCGGTATGGAATTATGCGATGACAACTAATTTCACATGGAAGAAAAAATAAGCCCCAGCTCCTGTTCAGGCTATCGCCCACTTGCACAGGCTATTGCCAGTGAGGGGTGGCGGCTGTGGCTACTTTTCGCCCTCATTTTTGTTAGTTATTTAATCAGCATGCCCAAAACAGTCATGCTGGAAGATGACGGCCTGTTCATCATGTCAAGCTACTTTCTCGGCATTGCACATCCGCCGGGATATCCGCTTCACACCCTGATTGGCCATCTGTTTACGCAAGTACCTGTTGGATCTGTCGCTTCGCGTGTGCATGCAATGAGTGGCTTTTTTGGTGCACTGGGCTGCATCCTGGTCGCCCTTATCTCGTTACAACTACTGCACTCACGCACCGCTGCTTATGCAGCGGCACTGATGCTTGCATGGTCTCCCGTGTACTGGTCACAGTCGATCATAGCGGAGGTCTACACCCTGAACTCATTTTTCTTCCTGTTAATATTGCTACTCCTACTGGAGAGTGTTGAGTATCACCAAAACTGCGCGGACGAGAGCGCAGTTTTCAGAAAAAGCCTCTCCATAAGAATAGCAGCCATCGCATTTATTTATGGGCTAAGCCTGACGAACCACTGGCCACTCATGCTCCTTGGGACTACCTGTTTCCTCATCATTGCATGGCCACTACGACGGGAGATTGCTAGCCGCTTCGCCTCAGTTACCGTCTGCCTGTTAGCAGGGCTAACCCCCTACCTGTGGATGTACCTTTACACACCACCTCCGCCAGCATATACATTCATGGGGCCGATCAATAACCTTACTGACCTCTGGTTCTACATTTCACGCCAGATCTATAGCAATGTCGACAGCAGCATTACAGCAGGAGTTGCCGATAAAGTTTTATTTGCAAAATTTTTCGCCAGCGAAGCTATCAGGCAACTCTTCCCTGTCGGCTCACTATTTGCTGTTATCGGGTTTATTACTCAGTGGAAAACCATTGGAAAAGGCGCTTCGCTTGCGTTACTAGCTGGCTTTATCGCCTCTAGCTTACTACTCATCATTCTGCTGAATTTCGATTTTGATGAGCTTCATCGCTCTTTCTTCAGGGTCTACCTGCTACCGGCATTTAGCATCATTGCCATCTGGTCTGCAGTAGGGATTGCATCCACTCTAAAAACAGCTCCTCGCCTGTTAAAGCACCCTAACAATAAAACAATTACATATGCAATATTACTTCTCGCATCAGGAAGTGTACTCATCATAAATTTTAATAAAAACTTCAGGCACAACGACAACTGGAGCACCCGGTACGCTGATGCACTATTCTCTTCAGTTGAGAAAAACACCTATCTTTTTACCGACACCGACTCTACTACCGGCGTTATTGGCTATTTCCACCACGTAGAAAAACGGCGACCAGACCTCACACTAATGAATAGCAATGGACTGCTATATAGCAACCG
>DRLG01000136.1 GCA_011053135.1 Chromatiales bacterium | reverse complement strand
GGTGCCGATGAGTTCATCTCAAAATATGATCCTGATATTTTAGGTGCCGCGGTACTTGGGCAGATAAAGCGGTTTTCTGAGGAAAAGGGTGTTGCTGCATAGCGTAAATGAGCTGGTTTTTTATGTGTAGCGCGACAGTTTAATACAAGGAATAGTAAGCATGTCAGCTGTGACTAGATCAGGGTGTGTCGGAGACGGGCCGGGGTATGACGCCTTCTGCCAGTTCCTGAGTTCTGCCTGTGGCATTATTCTAGGGGATAACAAGCAGTATCTGGTGAATAGCCGCCTCAGTAATTTAATGGATGAGCACGGTATCTGTTCACTTACCGAGCTGGTTGAGCGACTAAAGGGCTCCCCCGGTTCTACACTTTATGTGGCCGTTGTTGATGCAATGACAACTAACGAAACCTCATGGTTTCGTGACGCCTACCCGTACGAGTTTCTGTCTCAACAGCTTTTGCCGCAGGCCGAGGCGGCTAACCGGGCCTTGCGCATCTGGTCGGCTGCATCTTCATCGGGACAGGAGCCCTATTCGATCAGTATCGTCGTCGATGAGTATTTAAATAATATTAGTAGCTCGCTGAGGCCGGTAAAGATCATCGCAACTGATATCTCTCAGACGGTACTGAATGAGGCGAAAAAAGGGCTGTTCCACCAGATCGCGCTTGATCGTGGCATCTCTGCGGCACGCCTGAATCGCTATTTCGAATCTGACGGTGATCTATGGGCGATCAAGCATGAGATTAAAAGCCGAATTGATTTTCGTGAATTTAATCTCTTGGGCAGTTACGGCCCCTTAGGAAAATTTGATGTGGTCTTTTGCCGTAATGTGCTGATCTATTTTTCTGCTGAAATTAAAAGGGATATTCTCAGGCGCATTGCAGGTGTATTGAACCCCGGCGGTTATCTGATACTCGGCGGGGCTGAATCGATGGCCGATTACTCCGATAGCTTTGATGTTGTGAGGCTGAAAAATGGGCTGGTATATCAACTAAAAGAGTAGTTCTCATTCTTTATCTCAGGTAACAAAGATTGCCACCGGGCGGAATATCTTGCCCTTTCTGCTATTCGCAAAATATCATCAGAACCCCTAACTAACTGAATCTGTTTTATTTAATAATCCTGGCATGGCCATTGCACTGTACCTGGTGAGCAGTAACCAGACAGGAGCAGGGCAGTGGGATTTAATCTAGATAATGCATTTGGGGTTCATGCAGCGGCACTAAAGTTACGCGCACAGCGTACTGCTCAGTTAGCCGCCAATATCGCCAATGTTGATACGCCGAACTATAAGGCAAAAGATATCGATTTTCAGGCGGCGATGAAACAGGTAGTGCAGGCAGGAAATGGCACTACGCTCAATCGGACACAAGAGGGCCACATGACAGCCTCAGGCTCATCCGCCGCCACTGCTCCGTTACTCTATCGTATTCCTACTCAACCTTCACTGGATGGCAACACAGTTAATGCTCAGCTGGAGCAAGCAGCGTTTGCAAAAAATGCAGTGGAATACCAGGCATCATTCAACTTTTTGAACGGTAGCATCAAAGGGCTGAAGATGGCGATTAAGGGAGAATAGTTATGTCATTAATGAGTGTCTTTAATATTTCCAGCTCTGCAATGAATGCACAGTCTGTCAGGCTGAATACCACCGCAAGTAATCTTGCCAATGCAGAGAGTGTAAGCAGTACGGAAGCCGGTGCCTATCGTTCACGTCAGGCTGTATTTGAGACAGTTATGAATAATGTGACTGGCGAGGTTAAAGGTGTTGCCGTGACGGGTGTGGTGCAGAGTGATGCACCCGTGATGAAGCAGTATTCCCCCGGTAACCCGCTTGCTGATAAGGAGGGTTATATCTATCGCTCAAATGTGAATGCGATGGAAGAGATGGCGAATATGATTTCAGCTTCTCGTTCGTATCAGAATAATGTGGAAGTGATGAACACCTCAAAGCAGATGTTGATCAGCACCCTGAGACTTGGTCAATAACCCTTTTAGTGTGATTCTGGAGATCTAATATGGCCGCAGCAATCGAACAAAGTGTACTGGATAATCTGAATATTTCCCAACGACCACAGGCGAAAGGGGGGGACGAAATTGGACAGGAAGAGTTCCTGAAGCTGATGACTGCGCAAGTGAACAACCAGGATCCGATGAAGCCGATGACTGATGGTGAGTTTTTCTCTCAAATTGCACAATTCAGCAGTGTTGCAGGTATTCAGGATCTTCAGAGCTCATTTTCCCAGGTAGCGACTGCATTGCAATCTAATCAGGCGCTTCAGGCATCAACCATGGTTGGGCGGACGGTGATGATCCCTTCTGGCGAGGCTGTCTTCAACGGCAGTGATCCAGTAACAGGGAAAGTGGGAGTGGAAGATGCCACCAGCGGATTAACAATTAATATTTTAGATGCGAGTGGAGCGGTTGTGAGATCGATGAATCTGGGCGCGCAAAATTCAGGAGCGGTAAATTTTTCATGGGATGGACTGGATGATATGGGCGAGCGGTTAAGTGCAGGTGATTACACCATTGAAGCGATAGCATTAACGGGTGGTGAAAGTATTCAGCTAGGTACTTTGCTTGCTGAAAAAGTTGAAAGCGTTACGTTAGGTAGTGCTGGTGTGACATTAGATCTAGCGAGTGACCGTTCGGTACCAATATCCGGTATCAAGCAGGTCATGTAATTTAATATCAGTAAGGAGAAGTAATATGCCATTTCGTACAGCATTAAGTGGGCTCAACGCCGCGTCGGCAGAGCTGCGAGTCATTGGTAATAATGTGGCTAACGCCAGTACTACAGGTTTTAAGAAGTCACGAGTTGAGTTTGCTGATATTTTTGCCTCATCAGGTCTGGGTGCGGCAGCCAATGCGATTGGCAGTGGTGTCAAGATCTCTTCTGTGTCACAGCAGTTCTCACAGGGGAATATTGGTTTTACCGATAATAACCTGGATCTCGCAGTGAGCGGGCAGGGAATGTTTGTACTGGACGACAATGGTGTACGCGTCTATTCGCGTGCAGGAGCCTTTGGCGTCGATCGTAACGGTTTTGTTTCCAACAGCCAGGGGCAGGTATTGCAGGGAGATATCGCTGATAGTAACGGCAACCTCACTAACACCACAGGTTCTTTGCAGCTCGATTTTTCGAATATTAGCCCCCAGGCGACTACAGGTGCAGAGATGGCGCTGAATCTCAATTCATCACTCGCGGTACCTGGTGCAACACCAAGCTCTAGCTTAACTGTGCCGAACAGCACCATTCTTGATGAGGATGCAACGATCTCCTCTACCGTGGTTGGTACGGCATTTAATATGCGAGATAACTACGGTGTTGAGCGGTCGGTTCAACTTGAATATACCCGTGCAGCGGCAAATGAGTGGAGTGTCATCTTACGTGATAATGTCTCTGGCAACACATTTCCGGCCTCTTCGACCATCGACACCAGTGGCACCAGTGCATCGCCCAGCTCTGTGAGCTTTAACTGGGTCCCGGAAACAGCAACAGGCGCACAAGACCCAGTGGTTGTTTCAACCAGTGTGGCGGGGATCACTTTGGTTGCAGCAGCTTCTAATGGTGACTCATCGGCAGCGACTGCACCAACGGTGAATAACGGCTCGGCTCAGGTCGCTTTCAATGAAACAGACGCCTCGACCTATAACAACTCGACCTCAATGACCATTTTTGACTCCCAGGGAACAGCCCACCTGTTGACTACCTATTTTAGAAAAACAAATCAGGCCAACGAATGGGAGGTGTTTACTTTTTCTGACGGTATCCGGGTCGATGGTACCGGCGCATCAGGGCAGCAGATGCAGTTTAATACCAACGGCCAGCTAACAGTACCCACCGGAACATTGCCGACGCTGACTTTTGATCCAGGTGGTGGT
>DRLG01000135.1 GCA_011053135.1 Chromatiales bacterium | reverse complement strand
TAATTCTGCAGTCGGGGACATGACGTTGGTGCCGTGTGCATGTCCGCGCGTCGGAAAGCCTGACGCGCCAATCGTTGTCCCCACTTATCGCTCTGGTTCCAGGGGCGATGGTGCAAACGGCACAGGTGGGGGACGCCTCTTAATTAGCCCAGCCACAATATAGATCGTGACCATCCTCAAGTTGAACTAAACCACTTCGTGTCACCATCGACCACACTTCTTGAAGACCGCTTCCGGTCTTGCCAACAAGGAGAAGGACGATGACCCCGTTACGCGAAAAGATGATCGATGCCATGCGCCTGCGTGGCTTTTCACCGCGTACTCACGAGAGCTATCTATTCGCCGTTAGTCGACTGGTTCACCATTATCACCAACCACCCGACCAGTTGACCACCGATCAGCTGCAGGCCTTTTTTCTCTATCTCGTCAAACAGCGCAAGCTGTCGCCCGCCAGTTGCCATCTGTACCTCAACGGCATCCGCTTCTTTTATCTAAGGTCGGCGGCATTCACGCCCTGCGCCATGCCTATGCCACGCATCTGCTAGCGGGTGGCTTGCCGGTGCAACAGCTGCAACGGTTGATGGGACATCAAAACCTTCAGTCGAGCCTGCGTTATGTGCACTGGATACCGGACTATCGCGAGAACCAGGGGGCCTGTGATCTGGTCGCCTCTCTGGGGCTGCCGTCATGAACGCGGCCATGCAGAGTGTGTTTGAACACTTCATGCCGGCCTATCTCCAACACCACCGCCTTACCCCTGATCAGGGCCGCGTCTGTGCGCATATCCGCGACTGCCGCACCGAGGTGCTGGGCGGCCTGCAGTGGCAGTGCGGTCACTGCGCCTACACCAAGGCCTGGTATCGACAGGCCGAGACCGTCGTCAGCTACCTGTCGTGCTACAGCCACAAGATTGCCCTCAGTGATCAACGCATCGCGGGCATCCGGGGCGACACCGTCAGCCTGCACGACAGGACTACAAAACCGGCAGCCAGCACAAGACCCTGAGCCTCAGTGGTAAAGAACTCATTCGGCGCTTCCTGCAACACGTCCTGCCCAAGGGCTTCATGCGCATCCGCCACTTTGGCTTTCTCGCCAACCGCTGCCGGGCGGCAAAACCGGAACAGATCCGGCAGGCCCTCCAGGCGCCGGCACCCAACGAACCGGACGGTGACGACAAGAAACCCTGTGGAGAAAAAGCGACACTCTGCACGGATGTCAGACCCTGCCCATGTTGTCATCAACCGCAATGGCGGGCCATCGCCCTGATTGCACCGAAGCGCTTTAAGGCGGGTGATCCGGCAATGAGGTAAACAAGACACGGACAGAACGCACCATAACCAAGAGTATCCCTTGGTCATCAACGGCCAGTGTATCGCTATGCCGTGTATCGGCAAACAGAGAAAAAACCGAGACCTGTAGAGACATATCACCTCAGAAACAGAAGACAGACAGGCCCTGCTGGTAAAAATACCCCAGGTAAGCGATCGTCCCGCTTCGACAAGCCCCTACCGTTTCAATACAATCCCCTATAAATAAGCCACGGCGCAGGAATCGGCATAGTCCAACAGACATTTATCCGCCATGCTGAACAGCGCACGGCGGATAAATGCTTATACGTTAGCGGTAGCTTATCGCCGCCTAATTTAAAGGATGAACTTCTATGGCAACTAGTTATCGTTTTGGATTACTTACTTTGATTTGTATGGTGGTAGGGGGCTGTGCTCTACCAAATGCGTACATTTCACCGGATAATGATCGATTATACGCATCGAAAAGTAATTCAGCAGAGGTACCCGTGTATAAGATTGGTGAGAAAATCGAAACTCCCTATATCGCTATTGGGCACATCAGGACTGTAGACCCACAGTTATTTACTACTACACCGCTAAATAGTCACCTAAACGTGGAAAATGAAGTCTCTTTACTTTCTGAATTAGGTAAAAAAATGGGGGCTGACGCAATAGTTGGTGCGGTAAATAATAGTTACTTCGGCTGGAATGCTGCAAGTGCTCATATTAGCGCCCTTGCTATTCGATACGTGGAGCCTTTAGAAAAAAGTGAACGGGGTGATAACCGTTCAGATTTAGTTGTATGTATTCTTCCGTTGTTTGATATACGCACTGCTGATAAAAAAGAGATACAACTTGATAGTGAAATCAGAATTGTTGCACGTCACTACCTCAATGCTGTAAAAGGTTACTATGTATTAACTCCAACAGAAATACTTTTAGCATCTGATAGCAAGCTTGCATTCGATGAACTGAGCATACAAAAGACAAAAAAGATATGCGGTCTAAAATCTGATATTCTGGTTAAGTTTATCCCAGATAAAGATGAAAATAACAGGCTACATCTTCAAGTAATAGCCTACTCTGTACGAGATCGAGAGTACCTTATCAATACAATCCATGAAAAAGATACCGGGGCTGCCGCCATGTCTCAGTTCATGGTTATGGGGTTTTCAGGTTTGTTTGTTGCCGATACTACTGCCAAAGAAGCTATGATGGGCAAGATCATAGCTCCATTCCCTAGGCTTAAATCTATAGATGATAAGAAGTATTATAAGAAGCTAGAAATGTTTATAAAATGAAGTAGCTGCTAACCAGACGCTGCAGACCGACAGTAGAAAGAGACTGCAAACAGCGAAACGTAACCTATCCGAGTATATCAGGGAGAACCGGCACATGAAGACCTCAGTATTGCTGGCCTCCTTAAGGAGAAAGTTACGTGGGCATTACAACTACTTTGGAGTGATAGGCAACCTGGCTGGGCTTCACGCCGTCAAGCAACACGTGATGGAGCTGCTGTATAAGTGGTTAAATCGGCGCAGTGGACGGCGAAGCTTTACCTGGGAACGGCTTAAGCACTACCTTATCTTCAATCCTTTGCACTACCTGTGTGCAGAGCAAAGGCAGCGACAACGAAGGTTTGGTGGTAGGGTCGATGAAGTCTTTGCTGACTGCGAAAGCGAGTACAACCGAGGAGCCCCGTGAGGGAAAACTTCATGCGGGGATCCGTGCGGTGGACGCTGAGTAATCAGCGTTCCTACCGTGACGGTGAGTAAAAAAATGGAAATATATTTAGGCTTAGATCCTGGTGGAAAAAATCAGTTTGGCTGGTCGATATGCCAAAAGGATGAAGAGCGTCTGGAGATTATAAAAACTGGAAATGCTAGCCATGCAAAAGCAGTACTATTAGCTATCAAAAATAATTTACCACCTCAATCTGTTGTAGTTGGTGCAGGAATTGATGCCCCACTATATTGGGTAGCTGATGGCAGTCGCTATTCAGATAAATTAGTTAGAAAAGCAATTAGTAAACTCGGTTCAGATAGCTCGTCTGGCACTGTGCAGCAATTAAATTCACTTAGAGGTGCATGTGTAATCCAAGGCCCAATTATTGCAAAGCTTCTTACTGATCAATTTCCTTCAATTAAAATAACGGAAACACATCCAAAAGCTCTATTATATTTACTTGGGTACGTTGATGCTTTATGCCATCACGGCAGCATCAATATTAATGATTTGAATCAATATGTTAATGTTGTAACAGGTAATTATTCAGAGCATGAACGGGATTCTGTACTCGGAGCAATTGCATCTATGGCATCTGTGAACGGTTATTCAAGTTGGGTAGACCTTGTCAAGAAAGAAAAAGATATTTTAATACCATTCAACTATGAGCCTGCATATTGGATGCCGTGGAATTTAGTAAATGAAATCATATAACAATGTAAATCAACCTGACATTTTGTTCGCTAGCGCTCTCAAAATACCAGGTTATTTACGGCGTTGGGCCGCATTAAGGAGATCAAAGTGTCGATTAAATCTTGGCAGTCGTACGAAGAGGTTGCGCAGTACCTGCTTAATAAGTTTTCTGAAAAATTTAATATCGGTCACGTCGAAGGCAAACAAATCGTTCCAGGTGAGTCAGGGACTGATTGGGAAATCGATGCGAAAGGAGTTCGCAGTGGTAGCGAAGCGTTCCTTATTATAGAGTGCCGTCGATATACGAAATCGCGCCTCAATCAAGAAAGTGTGGCTGGATTGGCCTTTCGCATTCAAGATGCTGGGGCAGAAGGAGGTATTGTCGTAAGTCCATTGGAACTCCAGAGTGGGGCAAAAAAGGTCGCCGCCTTCGCCAACATCCAACATGTGACACTAGACCCACAGAGTACGACATCAGACTATATGCTGCGATTTCTAAACCAGATCTTTGTCGGTGTGAGTGGTTCTGTGACCGTAACTGGCAGTTTATATATGAAGGTGATTCGTAACGGAAAGGTTATTGATGAAAGGAAAGCATAGGTGGCTCAACAAATCGCACCAGCCGACCGCCAAACCGCTACGGGCCAAGAATAGAACAAGCCTCTCCATCTTGAGAGGGCAGCCAACCTAACCCCGACGTCCTATGAACTCACGATCCGACCTCCGCCGGGAAATGCGCGACCATCGCCGGGCCCTCAGTGACTCGCAGCGTGCGCGGCTCAGCGAATGCGCCGCCGCCTGTTTCGGCCGCCACCGGCTGTTTCGCAGTGCGCGGCGCGTGGCCGGCTACCTGCCCAACGACGGCGAGCTGGACCCCACGCCGCTGATGGGCCTGGCCTGGTCCATGGGCAAGCGGGTGTATCTGCCGGTACTCAGCCACCTGCGCAGCGATCACCTGCTGTTCGCCCCCTATGCGCCCGGCGATGCGCTGCGTGAGAACCGCTTTGGCATTCCCGAGCCGGTGGTTTCGCTGCGTCACATGATCGATCCGAAGGCCCTGGATCTGGTGCTGACACCGCTGGTGGCCTTTGATGAACGGGGCCATCGGCTGGGCATGGGCGGCGGTTTTTACGACCGCAGTTTTGCCTTTCTGCGCCGCCGACAACACTGGCTCAAGCCCCACCTGGTGGGCATGGCCTACGGCTTTCAGCGCGTGGACGGCCTGCCACACCAGCCCTGGGACGTGCCGCTGGATGGCGTGGTGACGGAAACGGGCTTTCCCCCGACTCGCCGTTAGGAGCCTGTCGGGTTTAGGTGGATTGTAGCGAGGGAGTGGGAGAGTGAGCGCAAATATTCCCGATTTTGAGGCGCATAGTGGGTCTACACAACGAAAAGTCGGGGATATTTGAGCCGCTCTCCCACTTCCGCAGCCAGTTCATCCTAAGCCCGACAGGCTCCCAGAAACCGCTACGGCCGGAAGCGCCGCACCGCCTGCTGCAG
>DRLG01000134.1 GCA_011053135.1 Chromatiales bacterium | reverse complement strand
GCAGAGATTAGCGACTGTGGGCAACGATACCCGGAGGTTGCCAACTACCAACAACAGGTAAGCGCGCTTGAGCGGCCCCTGATGCACGGCGAAGCAGAGATGCTGCTTCAGTGGGTTGAAAAACGGATGCAGGAAGAGTGCGGGCTAACGAATGGATTCTCTATCTAACGAGTCGCTATAGCGATCAGGGAGCGCCCATTAACCTATGGATTAACGACTACATCATAGACTAGAAAGAGTGGTGGCCTAGAATATCTACTTACATCGTCGCCCCCTCTTAAAGAAATAATAAGGCGCCCTGTTTCAGGGTTGTAGTGACCACCCCCAATCGGTGCCTTTGATTCAATTGTATCAAAAACACCAAAATCATAGGGTCTAATTGTGTGTGGTTCTAATTCCCCATTGACAGCTTTCTCGATATCTGACAGTTTCCACAACCAATAGTAGTTATAATAGTCTTCTGGGTCTTTTGTGCAGTGACCAGGGCAGTATGAGCCATCTGCTTTTTGCCACTTATATCCAATCCCACTTTCATGCCCACCACTGGATCCAAGAGTGACATAAGTATTGGTACCTGGAACAATAAAACCGTAAGTGGCACCGCTCATATATGTCCATAAGTCATTATTCAGTCGATCATTCAGAAGGATTACTTCATTTTCTGAAAAATCACCATTATAAAAATCCCCATATAACCCATAGTCAAATAGAATATTATCTAGCGGAAACGTAAGTCCGACTCGTGCCGAAATTGGACCTGGTACCGACTTATTAAGTGCTTCTTCATATGGATTCCAGAAATATGCGGAAGGGCCATTTGATAGCCGTGAGTTTATCGATCCATCTGACCATCCACTGACATGCGTACCCCCCAATCGTGGCTGCCAATTTAATGGCACCGGAGTAATCCAACCCGCGCTGCGCGCTGCCCCCTCAAGCTGGAAAGGGCCTATTATCTCACTAGTTGCTAAATTGTTTGAATCTACAATAATTGAAGTTGTATCAGTTTCACTACCATTGGCATCATACCAGTTAAATGCATTAACAATCAGCTTGCCATCAATTGCAGTTAAACCTGAAAACCTAAAGAAGCCAGCTATACCAGAATCATACCTTGTATCTGGGTCATGAAATATTTCGAATTCTTGTAAGAAATTATCCGCTCTGACCATTTCAAGAATATCCCGCGTGTTAATTATCTCCGAGATTTCGAACTCTGCTATACGTGGCTCGCGGGGATTACCAACTAGAAATATAGAATCCCCACTTTCACTAACAGTAAAGATACCAACAGAAAAATCAGCGGAGGAATATGGTGTCTCACCTTGCCGTCCTGCGCCAACACGGAACCCTCCCTTATAAAGAAGTGAGCTTATCTGCCATAATGGACCATCCTCTGAACTACTTGCTATTTCTTCACAGACCAAATAATTATTAGCAACCCCTTTCCACTCGGTATATCGATTATCAATGCAAGATCTTACCTGGTATGTTGCCAGGCTCTTGCAAGCGCCCGGTAAAACGACAACTGGTTTTTGGTAAGTGGTTCTAAGTAGCTGCGGGTCAGGTATGCTGCAAGGAATCAGGGTATAATCACCATCTAATTGAACCCCAGGCGGTGAGCCGGGCGGGAGTGAAGGATTCGACCAGGCATGCTGCATGGAAATAATTGAAGTTATAACCATCCCAAAAATTGGGGCTATCAATCGATGACTTGTTTTCATAACTGCCCCTGCCGACTGTTTGCTAATGCCCATTGCAAATATATGCAGCCAGGTGGATCAAAACGAATCACGAAAAGATCCTCATCCTATCAAGACAACAATCCGCTTCAAATTGTTTTACTCACAACCACAGACATACTACTTTCTACACCACTCGTATTGTAAGCAGAAACGGCAAAGTAATGTATACCTTCACCAAGAGTATTGAATTCATACTTCATTGTATATGGGTCTGAAACATTGGCGACGAGGGTAAGGTCTGTGACGCTAGGCCCTGTGTAAACCTTATAGCCACCGATCTCGGTCATATTAAGGACAGTACCATCTGTGCGGGCCGTTGGCGCCGTCCAATTCAAGGTTACGCTGACTGATTTTACTGTGATAATAAAGCCACCAAGTGTGGCCGTGGTATCACCATTTGTCACTGAAATCCTGATGTCAGTATATACCCCTACATCAGCGCTAGTCGGTGTGCCAGACAATTGACCCGATGTTGAATCAAAACTCATCCAGTCTGGCTTGTTTTGAATAGAAAAAGTCAGGCCAGTACCAAGCGTGGTAGGCGTAAACTGGAAAGCTTCACCTTGTCTAACACTAGGGGTGGGCGTACCACTAATAGCAAGCGCTACGGTACCAGTAGACGCGTTTTCATTGCCACCGCCTCCACACCCCATTAATAATATTGACATTACCAACAACAGCGTTCTAACGAAATACTGTTTCATCACAACTTCTCCATGACTCATCATATCCAACTGTACTCTACCGCTTTCGCTGACAAAAGCTGTGTGATTGACGTCACATTTATAAAGCCGTTGCACGGGGCAACTAATTAAAGTGTGATCTAGATCATGCATTTGTATCTTTCGACGTGAGCATTCACCCTCCTAAACCCTTAGCGGAACAGGGCGACTGTGGGTAGCTTCACTAAATTGCAGTGGTTCAAACCTGATCTGACAGTTACCGGTTTTGCGGAAGCGACTGTCAGGTCAAATTTAGTTCACAAATTTTTCCTGCCAGACTTTCTTGCCATCTTCCAATGTTGCCATCGGAGTTCGACCACAGCACATCTTACCTTGATGTGTTCGTTCATTATTGTAGCAGTCCAGCCAATTGTCCAGATCCATTTGCAGCCTATCTATATCGGTGTAAATCTTCTTTCGGAAGGTAATCTGATAAAACTCCTGCAAAATAGTCTTGTGAAAACGCTCACAGATACCATTGGTCTGGGGTAACCTGAGCTTGGTTTTGGTGTGCTCGGCCTCATTCACCGCTAGGTAGAGCTGATAATCATGGTGATCGGCTTTGCCGCAATACTCTGTGCCACGATCGGTCAGGATGCGCAACATCGGCAACCCCTGCGCCTCGAAGAATGGCAACACCCGGTCATTGAGGAGATCCGCCGACGTGATGGGGGTTTTAGTGGTATAGAGCTTAGCAAAGGCCACTTTGGCGTAAGTATCGACAAAGGTCTGCTGGTAAACCCGCCCTACGCCCTTGAGCGTACCAACGTAGAAGGTATCCTGTGAACCAGGATAGCCGGGGTGGGCTGTTTCTATCTCGCCACAGGCGACGTCGTCATGCTTCTTGCGCTCCAGGGCAGCGACCTGATCTTCGCTCAGGATAATGCCTTACTGGGCTACCTTTTTCTCCAGCGCCTTCAGAGGATCTCGGAAACAGGCCAGACCATGGCGCAGCCAGACACTACGCACACCACTGGGTGAAATAAAGACACCGATTTTCCGTAATTCATTGCTGGTCCGAAGTTGCCCATGAGCAGGAAAATCAACGGCATGCTGGCATACAGCGGCCCTCTACGAGCGATATCAGGGATAGATGGGCATTGGAGAAAAACATAGTGGATATTTAGCGCAGGAGCGGGATTCAAAACCGAATCTGGATAATTGAATGGCTACTCCATTGTGAGCTTCATCACAAATACACAAATATAACACCATTAAAACAAAACACCTGCCGATAGTTTGAGACATAGAAATTCTGAAGTTTTCAACATTCGGTCGAAAAATAGCATAACTTACAATTGGCAGGCGGCAATAGATGATAACTTACATAAACATCATTACAAAAATTGAAGCTTGGCTCTAATTTAGCTTAGGGTTAAGCGCGTGTAGATTTGAAAACATCAATAAAGTAACAGACACTCGGTTCCTCCCCAACCGCAAGCGTGGATGCAACCGTGAACCCAGAAAGCTATTGCATCATCATATAATTATCGAAGCTTAAAGTTTATGGTGATGAAATGGGTAAAAAGTGCCAGAACTAACTATACATGACATATAATATATATCGGTTGCCGAACAAACGGATCCAAATGAGAACACATTTATCCCACCGAACAAACAGACCCTACCGTGGGAGCGTTCAGCACTATTACTGTTAATTGGCTCCCCATCCGAATTATATATTTACCACGTCATAATCCAAATACATACTTAAGCCCTGAGTCTATGTTCAGTATGATGTAGATGCCAGATTCAAAGGATAACTATTATGTCAATTCATCGCGACTTACTTCAATCCAATAGTAGGGCAATTCTATTTGTTGGGTTTATTATTATGCTCTCCAGCATGAGCGTTAACGGCCAACCTTCCTATACACCTCCTGCTGGAATTCCTGCTCCAGAATTTGGTATCGATGAAGTAGCTCCTACGTGGCCCGCAGGTTGGCCAAGCCAGGAAACGGCTAACTTCTATTACATCGATAATACTCACATTGATGCAACTGACTCCTCCAATACCTACGGCACACCCAATCGGCCTCGCGCGACTATACCCGAGATTGTTTATGCAGAGGGTGCGTATGTAGAAATTCATGGGGGACCATATAGCGGCGGTGGGCAAATTATTTTCACTGGCAACGGCACCGAAGAAAACCCGGTCTGGATTCGCGGAGAAAGCACTGCAATAAGAGGTAATATAAGTGCTGAGATGATTGTGAAAGGTAGTTATATTATCATCGAAAATCTCGTGTTCTCAAACGATTACGCGGTTATTGGCATTCGCCCTCATAACGGCGCCCACGCTCACCATGTGTCAGTTCGAAACAATGAAATGTATGGTTCTGCAACGGATGTTGGATTTAGGTCCGCCATCGGAATTAGCGGTCCCGTTGAGAATCGCAACCATAACATTGTCGTTTATAATAATCTTATTTATGACCGAGGAGATTACCGCCCAAGCTCTGCTGGCGAAAATGATTATCATGGCGTTGCTCCGAGTAGAAATGTGGATAGGGTATGGATTCTCAATAATGAAATCTACCACATGGGAGGTGACTCAGTGCAAGTCGGTGTGGCAAATATACCTGATAATGAGCGCCCCGACAGCATATACATTGCGGGCAATAATTTTCATGAGAACTTTGAAAATGCCCTAGATATAAAAGAGTCAAACAATATTTTTGCGGTCGACAACGACTTTCATAACTTCAGAGATGCTGCGGTAGTTATTCACAATTATCCTGACAGCGTTTGGATCATTAACAATCGAGTACATAATGCCTATTATGGGATTGCTTCTTCGGGTGGCACGAATGTCTGGTACATCGGAAACTCCATCTGGAATATCCATACGAGAAATATTGATAATTGGGAGGCCAACAGCGGTTACTCCGATGGTGCAGCCATTCACTTCAGAGCTTCTGATGGCGGCGCGGTTAATAACACAATGTACAATTATGATACCGGCATTCAGCTTACAACGAGTGGGCCATATGTTTTGTCCAACAATCTATTTTCAACACGAAGCCAAGCCGCAGGGTTTGACATTAGGGTAGCCAACAGCTCTGTAAGTTCAATAACCAATATAGAGAACTCAATATTTGATGAAGATTCAAATATCAACTGGGGGGATGGGAATGCCATCACGCTAGGTGAGCTCAAACTACTGCATGAAGCAGCTGATGGCTCATACATACAACCCAATGCCCTTAACTCCCCATCCACCGGCGATTTTACTCACGCAATAGATTCCAAAGCTTTAAACGGGGGAAATATCAACGCGGTGTACGAAAGATTTTACCAAACATATGGCCTCAGAATAGATGAAGATATCAATGGTAACCCCCGCGTAAGTGGGCAGACTATTGATATAGGCTCTATAGAAGAGGTTATTGCGCCCAATCCTCCGTCATCCGTATACATTTCTGTAAAGGCTAACTAAGACCAATACAAAGTCAACCTTCGCCCCTCAATCAGCAGATTCGATTACAACCCTTTTAAAGCCCTCAATAGGGGGGCCGTAAACCCCACGCTTTTAGGCGACAGGGATGGAATAGTTAGCTTAATGCCATACAGAACTACAAGCATACTGGCCCCATGATATGGGATTGCGAATGCCAGCGGGACTGGGAGATGAAGTACTATTATTCGATTTTAGGTGGTGACGCTGGGTTTCGCTGCCGGGAATTGCTTCGAGAGATAGTGCGCAGCAAGGAGATGGTCATCTACATGGGTTCTATCAACCGTGATCGCCAGCGTTAACCGGCATGCCGTAGTGGTGTTTCTTTTGTGCTAGGCTCTTTTAGCACAAAAGAAACACTGCGGAGGTATGTCCGAGTTGAACGCTTTTGTTAGCCATTTTCATCCTCATAAACGCCAATTTCTGGCATAAAATCATGTAACTCTAGCTCTAGACGTTTTCTTTCATCAATAATTGCATCCATAAATATCCTGCAATTCGACACAAGAGCATTGATATCTCCATTACTCAACGGAGCCCTTGTATCGTTATGAACCGGGGCAACCATTCTCCGCCCGTTTGTTAATGGAATAATCCCTGGCATCATTTTCCATGCTTCAGAGCTCAGAATGAGCAACACTTATATTTCTGGCCTCCATAAGATCATCATGTACCTTTTTATTTTCTTCACTTAAAAGCCTTAAATACCTACGTGGAAGATCGGGAACTTTCGATTCACTTGATTTATCATTTCCAGAAAATGGTCGTGCATAAGATATTATCATTCCACTGTTTAAAGCCTCACCAATAACTCTTTTCTGAAAATAGTCCTTGCCACCCCATTCATTACGATCAACAACATAATCTCCTTCTAGGTAAAAATGAGCGATATCAGATGCGTGTTTGAAATCGTTATACGAAATTAACAAACGACACAGCTGCTTCCATTTTCCATTGATCTCAGGTGTAACAATTGGTGTTGAATTCATCGACTCACTGACCTTAATATGGCTAACATGCACATATGCTGACAGGTTTCCACCGAACTTGTCGATATCGAAAGCGGCACAGCTTTTCAAGGATAAGAATTTACACAAATTATTGCCTGAGTTTTCGGCGCTGAGAAAGCGATACTGGGGTCAACATATGTGGGCGAGGGGCTATTGGGTAGCCTCCAGTGGCAATGTAACAGATGAAGTTTGGAAGAAACACACAAAAAGCGTAGTAGTTCAAACCTGATCTGACAGTAATTAGTTTTCTTGATAAAACTCCTGCAAAATCGTTTTATGGAAGCGCTCACAAATACCATTAGCCTGTGGAGATTTTACTTTTGTCTTAGTGTGATCAATATCATTGAGAGCCAGATATAATTGGTAATCACGCTGATCAGCTCGACCACAGTATTCCGTTCCGCGATCCGTCAGGATGCGTAGCATGGGCAGCTCGTGCTGCTCGAAGAAAGATAACACCTTGCACGTGTTTCTTTCGCTCCAGAGCAGCCACCTGAACTTCAGAAAGAACAATACCTTCGCTCGCCACCCAGGCCTCTAGGTTCTTTAAGCGATACTTAAAACAAGCCCAGTGATGCCGTAGCCAAATTCTGCGGATCCCGCTGGGGAAGACAAAAGCGCCAAGCTTGCGGAGTTCATTGCTGACGCGTGTTTGGCCGTGGGCAGGGTAGTCAACGGCGTAACTGAGAACGACCTCTTCTGTCACCTCGTCTACCCGAATTTTTTGAGCTGGGCTTTCTTCAGGGCTTGTCGAGCAAGACCTGAAGTCGCCTTCTTCAACAGCATCTTTGTAGCGGTAGAAAGTGTCTCGCAACAGCCCCATCATCTTGCAGGCCTGTGAGACATTACCAGGTTCATCGGCCAGATTCAGCAAACCGATCTTGTGATTGATGATTCATTCGTTACTATTAATCATGGGGATTGCCTCTTTAGGTTTTGAGTGAAAGTTCGCGCTTCCATCAAAACTGGTAACCCTCACTTTTTCAAATCAGGTGTCAGATTAAGTCTGAACCACTACAAATTAGGAGATAACTTCGTCGCTTCACTCCTCATAATGACAATTAATCAGAGTCCCCCTTAGCGATAAACTATTTATCTTTCTTTTTTGCAGCCTCCTTTGCTGCCTTCTCGAGACGCTCAAGTCCCTTCTCATCCAGTTTGATCAACGCCGGGAGATCAGCCTTATCGACTAAAGGTTTGAGCTGGTTATGCAGGGTTGTGCATAGCTCATGTAGTTCGCGATGCTGCGTAACCAGCCTGGCGCTCTCTTCCAGTGCTGCCTGAAGTTCGGTAATGCGCTGCTCCTGATTGCGCTTCTCTTTACGCAGTGTAGCCGCTTCACCTTCAACAATTTTACGTGCGGCCGTTTCATCCATCTTCTGCTTTTTCAGCGCTTTTAATTTTTTAACCACATTCTCCGGTGTATCGGCCAACGCTTTATTAATCGCCTTAACTGCTCTCTCTTTTTCAGCGAGTTGAGCATTGATATTTTTCATCGCCTTAAAATGTGCATCACGCTCAACAGCCATCGCCTTCTCAGCTTCCTGTTTAGCGCTCAGCATGGCCGCCGCCTGCGCTTCAGCGATGTTTCTGGCTTTTTCGCTCTCTGCCATCTTTTTTTCCATCACTGCGATCGCCTGTCCGGCCTGCTTCTGTGCACTACCAACACTTGCTTCTGCATCGATGATTTTTTTAACGCCAATCTCAAGCTCACGCTTAAGAACATCACGACTGCAATCCGGGTCTAGCCCTAATGCATCTGTCGCGGTTTTAATGAGTACCTGGTTACTGATTGCAAGATCTTTCCAGACCTTTAATTGAAGTTCAAACTCTGCTTGATCCACTTATTACTCCTGAATTGTGGGGCCGAACAACCACGAGAATTCCCCAATGACGGCCTTTGCGGGGGCACATTATAGCAAAACATGGCCATTTAACGTGAAAATTAGATAATTTTTATAAAACCAGATTAAACTTGATAGCTCTTTCGTGCCGCAAGGGCTGCAACACGGAACGGCCTGCAAATCATACGGGGCGCGGCCAGCCCCTACTCCCCCTCAAAAAACAAAATCAACACCATGATTTATAAGATGTTTTTCCATTTCTCTTGTCATCTACCCCGTTGTAACCGATACTAACACCATGATCGAAAAACTTAGCTTAACCAACCAGTTCCTGATCGCCATGCCTGCGCTGCATGACCCCAATTTCTTCCACAGTGTCACCTATATATGTGAACATAATGAAGAGGGGGCGATGGGGATTACAATAAATCGCCCACTTGATATCGTCCTGGGTGAGATCCTGCGCCAAACTGACATTCCGTGTGATAGCGATGAAATCAATAGCACTCCCGTCTTTCTCGGTGGCCCGGTTCAGAATGAACGCGGCTTTGTGATTCACCGGCCACACGGCGAATGGGACGCCACCCTTGCCGTCAGCGACACGATCTGCGTCACCTCTTCAAAAGATATTCTGGAAGCGATCGCCGAAGGAACCGCCCCAGAAGATCGCCTTGTTGCCCTCGGTTATGCCGGCTGGGGTGAAGGCCAGCTGGAGCAGGAGATTGCAAAAAATGCGTGGATTAGCGTTCCGGCCTCTGACGACATTATTTTTAACACCCCTTACAACCAGCGCTGGGAAGCGGCCGCTGCGCTCGCGGGGATTGATCTTAGCCGCCTATCCAACGACATTGGGCACGCCTGATAAACCCGCCGATCGACCCCGCGCTCGAATCGGCCAGCGCACTCTGCTCGCCTTCGATTTTGGTACCAGAAAGATCGGCGTTGCCGTCGGCCAGGAGCTCACTCAAAGCACCTCGCCACTACCGGTGCTACGTTCACGCGACGAACGCCCCGACTGGGAAGGGATCACTCGCCTCATCGAAACCTGGCAACCCGATGCGCTGGTCGTCGGCATCCCGCTCAACATGGATGGCAGCGAAAACGAGATGACACGCAAGGCGAGGCGCTTCTCGAATCGCCTCCACGGGCGCTACCACCTGCCACTCTATCCCGCCGACGAACGCCTCACCACACGAGAAGCGGCACGCGACTGCTACGACCCTCACAACAGACGTGGCCAGAAACGCACCCATCAACACAGGCAACATATGGAGGTAGATTCGGTCGCTGCTCAGATCATCCTTGAAACCTTTTTTAGCGAGCAATAATGGTTAATAACCGGTATCATTAGCGCCTGTGAACGCAAAAGAACTAGACATTGACCTCGCCCTCAGCAACGTCGCACAAGCAGTCAGCACGACGCTTGAAGCGCGCAACATCCACTCCCCGATTATGATCGGCATCCATACCGGTGGGGTGTGGATCGCACAACAGCTGCACCGACGCCTGGGGCTGTCCGAACCACTCGGCACACTCGACATTTCATTCTATCGCGACGACTTCACCCGTGTCGGCATCAACCCACAGGTCAGACCCTCCGCACTACCTTTAAGTGTCGATGATCGCCACATCATTCTTGTTGACGACGTCCTCTACACCGGCCGCACCATCCGCGCTGCGATGAATGAACTCTTCGACTACGGCCGCCCCGCCTCTATCATGCTGGCAGTGCTGGTGGAACGCGACGGGCGGGAACTGCCGATTCAGGCTGATGCCGTCGGCCAGCATGTCGCACTGGCAGAGGGCGAACAGATCAAACTGCAGGGCCCCGAACCGCTAACACTGGCCATTACCCGCGCGCGAGTAGCGTCAGCATGAAAAAGAAAAACCGCCTGCAACTCGACGACAACGGCAAGCTCAAACACTTCCTGACGATTGAGGGACTCAACCGTCAGCTGCTGATCGACATCCTCGACACCGCCGAATCATTTACCAGCGTGACCGAGCAGACCGTAAAAAAGGTGCCGCTGTTGCGCGGCAAAACGATAGTGAATCTCTTTTTTGAGGCGAGCACCCGCACCCGCACCACCTTTGAGCTGGCGGCGAAGCGGCTCTCGGCCGACGTCCTCAACATCAACATTCAGGCTTCAGCCACCGCCAAGGGTGAAACGCTGCTCGACACACTGCGCAATCTTGAAGCGATGCACTGCGACATATTTGTGGTGCGCCACGCCGACAGCGGCGCAGCCCACTTCATCGCACAGCACGTGGCACCACACATCAGCGTGATCAACGCCGGTGATGGCCAGCACGCCCACCCAACCCAGGCGATGCTCGATATGTTCACCATCCGCCGCGAGAAGGGCGAGTTCCATAAACTCAACGTCGCGATCGTTGGTGACATCCGCCACTCACGTGTTGCACGCTCACAGATCCACGCACTCAGCATGCTCGGGGTCGAAGATATCCGCATCATCGCCCCCAAGACGCTGGTACCAACCGAACCGGACGCCTTTGGTGTTCATGTCTATCACGACCTGCGCGAAGGGCTGCGTGATGTTGACGTGGTGATCATGCTGCGTCTGCAGAAAGAGCGGATGCGCGGCGCTTCACTGCCGAGTGAACATGAATATTTCCAGCTCTTTGGTCTTACCGAAGAGAAACTTGAACTGGCTAAAGCCGATGTCACTGTGATGCACCCCGGCCCCATAAACCGCGGGGTTGAGATCGATTCCGCGGTCGCCGACGGCCCCCGCTCCGTAATCCTGCAGCAGGTGACACACGGCATTGCGGTGCGCATGGCGGTGATGTCGATGGCGATGCAGAGCCACCTGCCTGACACCGCGGAGGGAGCGCGCTGATGAAAATCGAAATCAGTAACGGCCGCATCATCGACCCTGCCAATCAGCTCGACGAGGTGCAAAGCCTCTTTATTGCCGACGGCAAGATCGTCGCCATCGGCACTGCTCCAGCCGCCTTCAATGCCGATAGCATTATCGACGCCAGCGGGCAGATTGTCTGCCCTGGACTGGTAGATCTGCGCGCCCATCTGCGCGAACCGGGGGAAGAGCACAAAGGAACCATCGCAAGCGAAACACGTGCGGCCGCACGCGGCGGCATCACCACCCTCTGCTGCCCCCCCAACACCCACCCTGTCATCGACACACCCGCGGTCGCGGAACTGGTTCAGCGCCACGCCGATGCCGCCGGGTTCGCGCGCGTGTTCCCTCTCGGCGCGCTCACTCAGGGGCTTGCCGGCAGCGCCATCACCGAGATGCATGCGCTCAAGACGGCAGGCTGCGTCGGTGTTAGCAATGCGATGCAACCGCTTGGCAGCACGCTCATCCTGCGCCGCGCGATGGAGTATGCGGCTACTCACAGCCTGACCGTCTTCATCCACGCCGAAGAGGCGGCGCTTGCCAACAACGGCTGTGTTCATGAAGGAGCGGTCGGATCGCGTCTCGGCCTGCCTGGTATCCCCATCGCTGCCGAAACTGTTGCCGTCGCCGCCACACTGGCACTGGTCGAAGAGACCGGCGCACGGGTGCACTTTCCAATGCTCTCAAGTGAGCGCGCGTTACAGAAAATCGCGCGTGCAAAATACGATGGACAGCCGGTCAGTTGCGATGTTAGCGCACACCATCTACACCTCACGGAGATCGACCTACTCGGCTTTAACAGTCAGTGCCATGTGCGCCCACCACTGCGCACCCAGCGTGATATGGAGGGGCTACGCAAGGGGATCGCCAACGGCACAGTCGCGGCAATCTGTTCCGATCATCAACCGCATGAGGCCGACGCCAAGCTGGCCCCCTTTGGTGCGACCGAAGCGGGCATCTCGGCACTCGAAACACTGCTGCCGCTGGCGCTACGCGTCGTTGATGACGGCGTGCTGCCGATGACACAGATGATCGCCAGCCTGACCGATCAACCCGCGACGATCCTCGGCGTTGAAGCCGGTACATTATCGCCTGGTCGACAGGCTGACATCTGCATCTTCGATCCCGAACGTTACTGGACCCTCGACAGTAACTCGATGCTAAGCCGCGGCCACAACACCCCCTTTCTCAACTGGGAGATGAAGGGCGAGGTGACACGCACATTGCTGGGAGGCAAGACCGTTTATGAATGCACATAGCAGACCACATCGTGATTCAGTTTTTGTCGAAGAGGCGGAGGTGCTAGCGCACCAGCCTTATGACGGCAGGCAGTTCATCATGAAACTGCAGGCGCCAAAAATCGCCCGAGATGCGCGGCCCGGCAGCTTTGTCCATGTTAGATGCGATCTGCAGCGCCCGATGCGTCGCCCGCTCTCCATTATGCGCTGCGACAGACAGAAGGGGTGGATCGAGCTCCTCTATCGCGTCTTTGGCGAGGGCACCGCACTACTCTCACAACATAAGGTCGGCAGCCACATCAACCTGATGGGACCTATCGGAACACCCTTTACACTGCACCCCGAGCGCCCTCGCCCACTACTGCTGGGCGGCGGCGTTGGCATTCCGCCGATGATCTTTATCGCCGATGAAGCGCGTAAACAAAAAGGCGGTTTCAGGCCGATGGTGCTGATGGGTTCCGAGACACCCTTTCCATTTAAAACACGCCCCTCTCAGATCATCATCCCCGGCCTACCGGACGGCACCATCGCCGCGATGCCGCTGATGGAGGACTGGGGAATTCCGAGCCGCCTCGCGAGCCAGCAGGCGTTTCCCGGTGTCTATCAGGGGTACATCACCGAGCTGGCGCGCACATGGCTCAACACACTCGATGATGGCCAACGCAGTGAGGTCGAACTGTTCGCCTGCGGCCCTCACCCGATGCTGGAGGCGGTGGCAGAGGTTGCAGATGAGTTCGATCTGCCGTGCCAGCTATCACTAGAAGAATTTATGGCCTGTGCAATCGGCGGCTGTGCCGGCTGCGTGGTCAAAGTGCATAACAGCGATGGCTCAAGTGCGATGAAGCGTGTCTGTGTCGACGGCCCCGTGTTCCCGGCCGAGGCGATCTTCCCTCGGACAGGCTAAAGGCCCCGCTTCAGTATGGGCACCGCCTCAGATCCATCCACCTGGGTAGCGCAACATGGTGATGCCCTCTATCGCTATGCGCTGATGAAGATGCGCGACCCGTCTCAGGCAGAAGATATGGTGCAGGAGACCTTTCTCGCCGCACTCAAGGCGCGCGAACGATTTTCTGGCGAGTCATCCGAGAAAACCTGGCTGATCGGCATCCTCAAACACAAGATCATCGATCACTTTCGTAAGCATAAGCGCGAACAGAACAGTGACGATATCGAAGCACTCCGCGAACAGCTCGAGCAGCAGTTCGACCACAGCGGTCACTGGAGAGAGCCACTGTCACACTGGCAGGCGCCTGAGCAGGCATATGAGAACAGGGAGTTCTGGCAGGTCTTCTCCGCCTGCATCGCACACCTGCCGGAACGCCTCGCTGACCTGTTTATTCTGCGTGAAATTAAAGGGCTCTCCTCGAACGAGATCTGTAAGTTGCTCGATATCTCTACGACAAATAATATGTGGGTCATGCTGTCGAGGGCGCGAATGCGTCTTCGTAACTGCCTGGATTCACATTGGTTCAATCGTGATCTCGATAAGCAGAACCAGGAGGCGGGCTGATGTTGTCATGCAAAGAGGTAGGAGAGCTACTATCGCAGGAGCTAGATCGCAAGCTCTCGCTCAGGGAGCGATTAAGGCTTAAGTTTCATCTACTCATCTGCAAAACATGCAGCTGCTATGAGCAGCAACTAAAGTTCATCGCACGCTCGGTGCAGCGCTTTATGCAGTCTAGTGACGGCGCGGGAATGCCGCCGCTTTCAGAAGAAGCGGGAAGGCGTATCAATAGCAACATCAGAGAGCAGCTAAATAAAGAGAAACAAAGCGCCTCGTAACCGAGTGAGACCACTAACCGTCTGGAAGCTGTGCAGATGCCCGTATCGCCTCAACCTGCACAGCAAACGCTTCATATTGCGCATCGCTTAACGGTTCGCCGCTCGCCGCAACCGCCTTTAATGATATTTCAAGTTCACGCGCACATTTACCCATCGCCGAAAAACCAAATACGGCTGCGGAACCCGCCATGCTGTGTACCGTGCGATGAAATGTATTGAAGGTCGCTTCATCCCAGCGCTTATCAACCAGCACACCCCATAACTCATCGATCTGCGCCAGCTTTGCGGGCAGCTGCTCAGCATACGTATCTTTTAAGGCCTGCAACTCCTGTTCAAATCCTTCCATCTCCATATTCATCACGCAGTAACCTCCATGTTCATACAGGCCTCTCTTTCCGATCCCAGCAACCCTGGATCAGATACGGGATACGCCACCAGAAGAGCCTTAAGAAACCCCTGCCTGGCAGTTTACTACCATAAAATTAAAAAGCTATGCACCTATATCGCCATTGCGTACAAAAAACTGAGCCACTACCCACATCAAAACCGATGCCATGAGCTGAAAGGTTGCGGCTCACACCACGACTACCTCTCACACCCCGTACAACCATCACCCCCATCTGGTTTGCGTGGTATGCTTTTCACCGGAGAGAGACGTAGCCAGGCCACTGGCATAACAGCATCAAAAACATTTTTATTAAACTTAAAGTATTTAGGGAAAGGAACCACCATGCACGCCACGCTTCCGCTACTTGAAGCCACCGATTTTCCACCACTGCAACGCGCACTGTTAGAGACGCTACAGGTTAACCTCGGTTATCTCTGCAACCAGTCCTGCCTGCACTGCCATGTAAACGCAGGGCCGACACGTAAAGAGCTCATGCATCGTGACACCATCAACGAAATCCTGAGCTATCTCGCACAGGGCAATATCAAAACGCTCGACCTGACCGGCGGTGCGCCCGAGATGAATCCACATTTTCGCGACCTGGTTCGCGGCGCGCGCACGCTTGGCATCAAGGTTATCGATCGCTGTAACCTCACCATCCTCAGTGAGGAGGGGTACGATGACCTGGCAGCATTTCTTGCCGAACAACAGGTCGAGATCGTAGCATCACTACCATGCTACCTTGAAGACAATGTTAATACGCAACGCGGCAAAGGGGTCTTTCATCGCAGCATTGAGGGGCTTAAAAAGCTCAATCAGCTCGGCTACGGTAGCACCAGCAGTGGCCTCACCATAAACCTGGTCTACAACCCACAGGGGGCAGTACTGCCACCACCGCAGGCGGCACTTGAACGCGCCTATAAAACCCATCTCAAAGAACATTACGAGATCCAGTTCAACCAGCTTTTCACTATCACCAATATGCCGATCAAACGCTTTGGCAGTATGCTGATCTCCAAAGGACTATTCGAAGAGTATATGACGTTACTACGCGATTCGTACAACAGCGACACCCTTGACGATGTGATGTGCCGCTCCACCGTCAGCGTTGACTGGCAAGGCTATATTTACGACTGTGACTTTAACCAGATGCTCGACCTGCCCGCGCCGCTGGACCAGAAACTGCGCACACATATCAGCGAACTCAATATGATTGATATTGAAGGGCAGTCCATCACCGTAAAAGCACACTGCTATGGTTGCACCGCCGGCCAGGGGAGCAGCTGTGGTGGCGCGCTGGATTAGGCCCAGTGAGGTTCCCCACGGCACGCCTGCTCATCTTTGCCAAAGCCCCCAGAGCCGGCCGGGCGAAGACCCGCCTGATACCTGCGCTCGGTGAAGCCGGCGCTGCGGCGCTACATGAGAGGCTGGTGACTCACACCCTCGCCACCGCCACTGAGGCGGCACTCTGCCCGCTACAGCTATGGTGCGCACCCGATACTACCCATCCATTTTTTGAGCAGTGTAAAAACAGCGCGCCGGTCACGCTGCACCAGCAGCAAGGCGATAACCTCGGCGAGCGGATGGCCTATGCGATGCAGCATAACCTGCAACAGGGCTTTAATAGCGTCATCATCGGCACCGACTGCCCGGCACTCTGCGCCGCCGACCTTGAAGAGGCCTTTACCCATTTAGCGCATGGCAGCGATATTGTGATCGCCCCCGCTTATGATGGCGGCTATGTACTGATAGGGCTTTCCCGCTACTCCCCCGCACCGTTCTCAGATATCCACTGGGGGACAGATGAAGTGTTACAGACCACCCGCGAACGCATCGCCAACTGCCAGTGGTCACTCACAGAGCTGAACACCTTTCAGGATATCGACCGGCCAGAAGATCTGCCTGAAGCCGAACGGCTAATTGGTCCAATCAACAAGCTAAAACAGGCATGACCACCCGACCAGATTGCGAACTCTCGATTATTATCCCGGCGCTCAACGAGGCCGCACAGCTACCCGCACTGATTACCGCACTGGGATCACAACAGGAGATAGCGATCGAGATCATTGTTGCCGATGGTGGCAGCAGCGATGAAACAACCCCCCTCTGCCGCGCTGCCGCTCATGCGGTGAAGGTTCCCTTTCGGGTGATCGACACCCCGCCAGGTCGCGCCAGACAGATGAATGCGGGCAGTCGCCATGCAGTCGCCGATGAGCTACTTTTTTTACATGCGGACACCACCCTCGATGACCCTCTATTACTTGCCAACGCAAAAAGGTATATGCATGGCGCGCGCAGTAAAAATAGTAGCGACCATATTGCAGGGCACTTTGGGCTCCATTTTATCCGCACTCAAAATAATCACGATAGCGGGTATTATTTTTTTGAAGCGAAGACCAGGCTTAACCGCCGGGACTGCATCAACGGCGACCAGGGATTTTGGCTATCAAAAACGTATCTACAGCAGCTGGGCGGCTTTGATGAATCGCTCAACTTTATGGAAGATGCCCGCCTTGCCCATAAAATATTCGATCACGGTCGCTGGGTAACCCTGCCCGGTCGCGTGGGCACCTCAGCACGCCGTTTCGAAATTGAAGGGCTAAAACAGCGCCAGACCCTCAACGCCATTATCTGCAACTTTGACAGGATTGGGTTCCACCAGTTTTTTGATGTGGCAACAGAAGCCTATCGACAACAAGATCAGACCGGAAACTTAAATCTCGTTCCATTTTTTAAAATCATCCATCGCCTGGTTTTTACCAAAGGGTTAAACCAGGGGTTACGTTACTGGCTCGATACCGGCCGCTATGTAGCTGAAAATGCATGGCAACTGGCATTCCAAAGAGATTGCCAACGCAACCGAAAAGCGGGCTATCCGCCCGGCGAAGGTGAACAGAGCACACTAATATTTTACGACCGGCGCATCGCCCCGTTGATCAACTCACGGCCAGCAACTGTGATCACGGCGCTACTAACATTGCTATGGTTTTACGGAGTGCTGCTCATCGGTCAACTCAGATCATGACTTAACCACAGCGCCCTCAACCAACACAAAACCTGGCTCTCTCACAGGCGTCAGTCGTCATTCATCTTCAGTCATCATTACCGCAAAAAATCTCTGATACACTGAAACGTGACATTCACCGAAAAATTGGTAATCTATGCCTCACGTATAAATCAGTTAAACGGTTCGGAGCACACCCATGGGCAACTCACTTTTCGACCAGTTAAACAAGAGCGGTCTGATTGACAAATCCAGAGCTCAGAAAAGCAAACACAACCGATACAAAAGCAAGAAGCAAAAAAGTAAAAAAGGAGCTGCGAACCGACCTGATGAAGCGACAGTATTAGCTAACAAAATCCATGCAGAGAAAGTAGAACGTGACCGCCAGCTAAACCAGCAACGGAAAAAAGAGGCTGAAAAAAACGCCATCACCGCGCAGATTAAACAGCTCATCGAAACCAATAGCGTTAAGGACTATGATGGCGACATCGCCTATAACTTTACGGATGCCAATATCATCAAGCGCATCTACGTTTCAGAAAAGATTCGCGGCCATCTTGCTGCTGGTCGCCTTGCCATCGCCAAACTGGGCGAAGGTTACGAGTTAGTGCCAACCCCGGTGGCCGATAAAATTAAACAGCGAGACGAGCTCTGCATTATCACCAATGATCACAGCGCCGAAATGGTACGTGATGAAGAAGACCCATATGCCGATTAT
>DRLG01000133.1 GCA_011053135.1 Chromatiales bacterium | reverse complement strand
GATACTGGGGATGCTCTCTTTAGAAGCGCTACGCTGCTTGACTATACCAATCGCATTGATGACCACTTCTGGCTGGAAGTTCAATAGTACATTCGATAGTTTTTCAAGGGAGTGCACATTCACTTCATAATAGGCGTTCTCTTCGCTAAAAATTTTGTAAGCAGAATAGTGACTGGCTTTCTCTCGCAGTGTGATTCGCACATCATGATGTTTAGAAAAATGTTTAAGAAGCTGATGGCCAAGCATCCCCCCACCAAGAACAAGTATTCTCACACCATCTCCCTCAAAAAAAAGTAAAAACCCACGTTCAAAGCAACGCTACCATCACTGGAAGGGGTGGGTGGCCTTCAAAACCCAGCCTCTGGGACTATGCAATCTTTCTGCTAAGCGCCGCTTTTTTAGAAAATCGAATGCATGCAGCTTGCTTAGTTAGCTAGATGACCGGTTAGCATTGCTCCCAATAATTCCCTCACGATAAAGCGCCAAAGTTTCACTGACCACCTGCTCTAATGACAGCCCCTCAACTACGATTTCACGCCCCCTGGCACCCATTTTCCTCCGCAGAACGGGGTCTGAAACCAGCTGTTCGATCGCATCAGCCAGCGGTACGCTTTTCTTAACGGGAATTAACAAGCCATTCTCATTATGATGAACAACCTCTCGACAGCCCGGGGCATCACTGGCCACAATAGCTCTTCCTGATGCGGCAGCCTCGAGCAGCACCTTGGGCAATCCTTCACGATATGATGGTAAACAGACGATATGAGCCTGTCGAAGCACATCTGCCATATCGTCACGCCTGCCCCACCACTCCACAACCCCTTCCTGCTGCCATTTCAAGAGCTGCTCACGGGGAATTGAGGCGGGATTAACGGCATCAGCCTCGCCTACCAATATATAACGCGCTACCACACCACGCTTATTCAGAAGGGATGCAGCTTCCACAAACTCACCTACCCCCTTGCTCCATAGCATGCGTGAGGCAAGCATTACGACTGGGGGTTCATCCGGCTCAGCAGATAGAGAGAACTCCTGAAGATCGACACCTGCACCTCGAATCACGGCTGCGCGATCTGGCTTTAAAATACTCGCGTTCACCAGAGTCTCTAAATCATCGTTATTCTGCAATATCACTTTGCTATTACTGCGATTCAGTAACATTCGTAAAACCACACGCAGCATCGCGCGCAGAAGTCTGGCCTTTTTGCTCTCTGATGAATAAGCAAAACCCAGCCCACCCAATGCATTAATTTTCGCCGGGATAGCTGTCACTGCGGCAGCCAGGCTTCCATAAATCACCGGCTTTAGCGCGACATGGTGTACCAGGTCCGGCCGTTCCTGACGATAAATCCTGATTAAATGAAGCAGCGAAGGTAGTTCTGATAACGGATTAAGGCCACTGCGGCACATATTAATCGGGATTAATTTAAGGCCACTCTTTGTGATCTCATCCCCATGCGCAGTGACGCGTGTGGCAACAACCACTTCATACCCCTCATCACGTGCAGCACAGGCTAGCTGCAGACGATGAGAGCAGAAATACCAGTCTTCTGCTACCAGATAGAGGATCTTGCCCTTACTCGCCATAGCACACCACCATGTACGCTGAGGCAATCGCCATCGTTGTACAACTAATCTGTGTATGGATATCAGAATGATTGCCACCCTGAGCAGGGCTATAGTCACCCTCAAACTTGATACAAAAGCTATCCATTCTTTTCATTTTCAAGCCAGGCCTGAAACATCAGCACATCCCACAGGTAATATTGCCAGTTATGTCGCCCGCCAAGGTGCTCCGCCCATATGTTACGGATAGGCTCTGGGTTAAAGAAGCCCTCGTCGCGTAGGCGCTGTTCATTCAATAACGCCTCAGCCCAGTCGCGTAAAGGGCCTCGCAACCAGTGGTCAATGGGTACTCCAAAGCCCATCTTAGGACGCTCTATTAACGCTTTCGGGACGTACTGATAGAGCACCTGCCGCAATAGCCATTTACTCTCACCACCCCGGATTTTCATTGATAATGGAATCGTGGCTGCAAACTCAACTACCCGATGATCCAGCATCGGGACACGAGACTCAAGACTGACTCCCATGCTAGCTCGATCAACTTTAACCAGAATATCATCAGGTAAATAGGAGACCATATCCAGAAACATCATGCGCTGAGTAAAATCAGGCAATTCAGCCCATTGCGACGCATCTGTTAATACAGTCCTGGGTTCTCCTCCACCCAGAATAATGCTTGCCGGATCCTTCCAGTGAGACACCAGACGTAAGTACATCGCCTCTGGAGTTGCTACATCCAGTATTTCGGCTAACTTATGCAACTTATCGCCTGCCTGACGCTGCTGCAATCTGCTAGGCAATACAAAAGAGAGGAGTTTGAACAGGAAATCCCAATTCTGGGGTGGAACCACCTTTAACAGTCTGGCAACTGCATGCCGAACCCATAGAGGCATCCAGCCAATTCTCTTCCAGATAGCACGCCCCCAGAAATAGCGATTATATCCTGCAAAGAGTTCGTCTCCTCCATCCCCCGATAAACTGACCGTTACTGCCTGTTTTGCCATTTGTGAAACCAGAAAAGTAGGGATCTGTGAGGAATCAGAAAATGGCTCACTGTAAAGTGCTGGTAACTGAGGAATCACCGCCATTGCCTGCTGTGGCGAGACATAAAGCTCCGTATGATCCGTTCCAAGATGGTCTGCTACTCGTTTTGCATGGATCGCCTCATTGTATTCAGCTTCATTAAAACCAATAGTAAAAGTCTTGACCGGTTCCATGCTCTGCGACTGCATCAGCGCTACAATGAGCGAAGAGTCAATGCCTCCGGAAAGAAATGCCCCAAGCGGGACATCAGCAGACATCTGACGTTTAACCACACCGCGCAAGAGCGTATCGAGGCTTTTTGTCGCCTCAGACTCATTCCCTGTGAACGGTCTCGCCTCACCTGCTTCTACCGCACTTCTAGCTGACCAATAAGAAACAGGCGAAAACCCCACGCCATCATCAACCACTGGGTGCGGGCAGAAGCCCACCCCAGAGGTGGGATGATCGATACTAATCGTCAACCGACAGCCGGCTGATAGCTTATAAATACCAGAGTAAATTGAATAGGGTGCTGGCACATAGTTGTGGCGCATATACAGTGCCAATGAGTCTCTGTTTATCTGAGCACACCAGCCGGGATGTACTTTTAAAGCCGCAAGCTCCGAGGCAAATACCAGAGTAGTATCGAGCCACCCATAATATAGCGGCTTCTCCCCCATGCGATCACGGACCAGATGTAGTTGCCGTTTTTTTCTATCCCACAGGGCAAATGCAAACATTCCGTCAAAGCGCTGTACTGCCTTATCCAGCCCCCACTGGTCGATCGCTGCTAGCATCACTTCTGTATCAGAGTGACCACGCCACTGCATGCCCTCCTCTTTGCTACCATGCGTCAACTCTTCTCGTAATGTCTGAAAATTATAGATCTCACCATTAAAAATAATCACATAACGTGAGGAAGCAGAGATCATTGGTTGATGACCACTAGGATTGAGGTCATGAATAGAGAGGCGACGATGTGCAAGCGCAACCGTTACACCCGCATCACACCAAACACCTGAGTCATCCGGTCCACGGTGATAGAGTCTATCCGCCATGCTGCGAACGATTGACTGCGCTTTGGCCTCATCGACAGCACATTGAAAATCTAGAAAACCGGCTATACCGCACATTCAGAGAGAGTCTCCTCGTAAAGATGATGATAGCGAGCGGTTATAGTGGGAAGATCATAGTGCTGTTCAACACGTTGCCGCGCAGATAGACCCAGTCTCTTTCTGCTTTCAGCCGGAAGACTCAATAATTTCTTTAGCCTGCTTGCTAACATTTGAGGGTCGTCAGGCGTGACAACTTCTCCAGTATCGCCAACAATTAGCGCTGAATCACCTACATCTGTCACAACAGCCGGCACACCACACGCCATCGCTTCACCAACAACGTTAGGAAAAGCCTCGCCATAGCTCGACGAAGAGACTGCCACATCAAGGGCAGCGGTTAAATGGGGAATATCATCACGCTCACCAAGCAGATGAAAAACATTTTCTAATCCGGCTTCACTAAGCCAGGAGGTCAGCAAACTATTATTCCAGTTTATTCCTTTACCGCATAGAAGGTAGTGCACGTCAGGATAAGCGCTATGAACTAAACGGCAAGCATTAATAAAGCCCTGGTGATCTTTTTGTGGATCAAAGCGCGCTACCAGCCCAACCAGTATCGTCGTTGTATCCACAGCCAGTTCTTTTCTTACTGCGTGATAGGCGCCACTATCAGGAATAAATCTTTTCGTATCAAAACCGTTTGGAATGACAATCATCTTCTTTTCAGTATAGCCAAGCTGATGATGAAGCTCTGCCGCGACATGGGAGCAGCAGACAATCCGAGCAGGGAGTATCGAAGAAAGCCTGGCACATAATCTCACCAGCCAGATAGTCATTTTCCTGCTACTAGCAGCATCAAGTGTGCTATTTCGTATCCCCCAGACCACGGGCATACCACCGGCCAGCCTGGCCGCTATACCAGCAATGAAATCGGCATGATACATCCAGCTCTGCACAATATCAGGAGATTCTCGGCGTAACATTTTTGCCAGGTTAAAAAATGCAGCAGGACCAGGAACACCCCTCTTCATCCCCAATGCAAAAACAGGAACCCCAATCGCCTGAATTTTTTCACCTACTGGGCCAATGTCGGTTAACGAAATGACAATTTGCGAGTGCTGCTCCGGGTTACCTGTCGAGAGCAGTTTATACAGCATCATCTCTGCACCGCCAGTCCCCAGCCCCGTTATGACATGGACTATTTTATTCATTATTTAGGGCTAAAAAAACCAGGAAGCACTGCGGCCACTCTCTTTTTAATCCTGTACCTGTTTTT
>DRLG01000132.1 GCA_011053135.1 Chromatiales bacterium | reverse complement strand
TCTAGTAGCGCCTCCGCAACACTTCTTGATTATAGCTACACAAATCTAGGCGTCACTGGAGGAGAGGTATATAACAGCGTTAGCATGACAGTTGATGGGATTGCTGTTGATGTTACGGCTTACACTATCGAAAACAACGGGGCTGGCCTTATTTCGAGTATGGCGCAGATTACAGGAACAGGATTAGGTGTTTATGTAAGCAGTAGCGCCAGTGGTAACCTGGGGGTGCTGAGTAGTTCATCTGGAGATGGCACTAACATGGATGGAGGTGGTTCAGCATCAGACCCGGATGAAGGGCTGCTTTTCACTTTTAGTGAGGCTGTAAGTCTTAGCTATATTAACTTTGATTCTTTCGGCTCAGGAGATGACTTTAATCTGACTGTTGATGGTGTGACACTTTTGTGGGATTTTAATGATAGTGATCTTCCAAACCCACTGGTGCCTGGTTCGCCAGATAATGATGAGTTTTTGTTTAGCGGCATTAGTGGTACAGAGTTTCTCTTTTGGGTTGATAGCGATTCTGACTCAATGCGTATAGACAGAATGCGTGTAGATAGAGTGAGTGTATCTGAACCTGCAACCCTAGCTTTAATGGGCCTTGGTCTAGCCTGGCTTGGTTTTAGAAAGAAAAGGCAAGCTTAATCGTTAACGACAGTGTAACGCTACCTCTAACCCCGCTATGGTGCGGGGTTTTCTTTGCCTAAAAATGGTGAATGTGATTTACCATCAACAGATAGGCGTTTGTGCGGCACTCAAACCGCTCGCTGGCATCTGCTGGTTTCTCTAGATAATAAATTGATACCCCTGACCCACAACAAAGACCAACGCCCATTTATTACCGCACAGAATCATCTACTGCAGTTCACTCACCAGCACAAAATCTGATCAACGAGCCATAGATCTTTTGAGGGGCTCTTCAATCAGGGGCAATCAAGCCTGACCCTGTTGCCACTATCCTTGTGCGATAAACACTGGATTTTTATCTTCACACTGGCTAGTCTTGGGGGTTCTGAGGGGTAATAGTTCATTAAATTTTTATATAGAAAACAAGAGGCAGATTAATGGAAATCAAGCGTATGACATTTTTAAGGGGCGTGGCGATTGGGGGCATCGCCATGCTAACAGCTGCATGTTCGGATTCTGATGACCATCACGAATCGAAAGCGGCTGACCATGGGAAAGCAGCTCATGCTGAGAAAGCGAGCCACGCGGATGCCGCTGGCCACGCCTCCCACTGGGCCTATGAAGGCAATGGTGCGCCGCACGCCTGGAGCGTCATCAAAGAGGAGTACGCCACCTGCGGTAGCGGTAAGAGCCAGTCTCCGATCGATATTTCAACGGTAACCATTAGCGATCTCTCTGAAATCGAATTTAACTACAAGTCGATTCCGCTGGAGCTAACCAACAATGGTCACACCGTCCAGGCAAACTATCACAGTGGTAGCTACATCACTGTTGGTGGAAAACGTTACGATCTGCTTCAGTTCCATTTTCATGCCCCTTCTGAGCACACCATCGGTGGCAAAGGTTACGACATGGTTGTGCATCTGGTTCACAAAGCGGCCGATGGCCAGCTGGGTGTGATCGGCGTGCTGTTCAAAGCAGGCAAAGAGAAGAACAAGGTTATCGACAAACTGTGGGCTAACCTGCCAACAGAGAATGGCCAGACCAACACGGTCAAAAACACTCGCATCAATGCGCTTGACCTGCTGCCAGCAGATCTCACCTACTTCAACTACTCTGGTTCTCTGACTACACCACCATGCTCTGAAGGGGTTAATTGGATGGTCATGGCAACCCCGGCACCAATCTCTGTGAAACAGGTTAAACAGTTTACCGATCTGTTCCCGCTGAGCACCCGCCCGGTACAGCCACTGAACGGGCGCGTAGTACGCGTTAGCAACTAGTCTCAGACTGTTGATAATGGAGGCGAGGATGTAACAACGTCCTCGCCTTTTTTGCACCTAAAATCCAGACATCGATGATAGGGTCTCGATACTCTTTCTCTGTTCTATAACCACGCCGCTTTTATAGTGCATTTGTTACGATGGTCAACTGTCCGTTTTCAGGTAATAAAAAAGGGCGCCCATAACAGGCACCCTTTTCATGAAAAGCGGCGTGAAATTACTGATTCGCTTTTAGTGCGGCAATCCGCTCTTCCAGCGGTGGATGGCTCATAAAGAGCCTTTTAATACCACTACCAATTCCACCCGCGATACCAAAAGCGGCCAGCTGATCTGGTAGCGGCTCTGTCGCACCACTGGCACGCTGCAGTGCTTCCAGCGCAGCTATCATCCTGGAACGATCAGAGAGCTGCGCGCCACCTTCATCGGCACGAAACTCTCGTTTACGACTAAACCACATCACGATAATGGCTGCCAGCACACCGAGAATTAATTCCGCTACGATCATCGTGACGTAATAGCCAATACCGTGGCCACGCTCATTTTTAAGGATCACTCGATCGACAAAATGGCCAATCACACGAGATAGAAACATCACAAAGGTGTTTAGAACCCCCTGAATCAGGGCCAGGGTGATCATGTCACCATTGGCAACATGAGCCACTTCATGCCCGAGTACCGCTTCAACTTCACCGCGACTCATGTTGTCGAGCAGTCCAGAACTGACGGCGACTAGCGCCTTGTTACGGCTCATTCCAGTCGCGAATGCATTGGGTGAGGGTGAAGGGAAGATCGCAACTTCCGGCATGCCAATACCAGCCTTTTCAGCCTGACGCTGAACAGTTGCAACCAACCAGCGCTCTGTTTCATTCGCAGGCGTCTCAATCACCTGTGCACCGGTGGTGCGTTTGGCCATCCACTTGGAGATTGCGAGTGAGATAAAAGAACCGCCCATACCAAAAACGGCACAGAACACCAGCAGCGCCGGAATATCCAGGTTTATCCCCTGTGCATCCATGTAGCCCTCAAAACCAAACAGGCTGAGTGTGATGCTCAGGACAATCATGATCGCGATGTTTGTCATCAGGAAAAGAAAAATACGCTTCATTCCAACACTCCGAATTTTCAGTATAAATTGATGTTAAGTTTGCTGATTTCGAATTATACGATGTATGGGGCATTTTGTCAGAGTTCAAGTCCCCCTGAGCCTGTGAATACTCCACCGGCTAAAGCCGGTGGCTTCGGGTTACGGCTATAAGCCGGATTGATCGGCCGTACGGCCGATTGTCCCCTCTCCCAGGACTGGGAGAGGGTTCAAATTTCAACCTCGGAGCATGCTCACCCCTCACCCCGCCCCTCTCCCCTCAACGGGAGAGGGTGTAAAAGCAACGATGCCGCCTAAAGGCGTGGAATTTACAGATCCCCTATCAAAGACATTAAACACCTCGTCATCACGATAGAGGCAGCCAGAATTGAAACAACCCGTCGGCCCCGATAAGATGGGCGGCCACACAACATGAAAAAATACGATAAAAATCAGCCCTAATGAAAGCACCCCTTCTTATCTCGCTCATCTTGCTGCTCCTGATCGGCTGCGAACAGTCAGACCACGACAACCACGCCGCAGAAGGGCATAACCATACAGATGGCGTGGAACATGATCACAGCGGTGATAACGACCATGTCGATCGTTCACAGCATCTGCTCCATATCGCCGACCAGAACGAGCTCTTTCTGCAGTACGAGACACTGGTCGCTAAACGTGATTCCGTCTTCCTTGCTCACATAACAGACCTACGTGATTACACCCCAGTCCCAGGTGGCTTTATCACCATCACCCTTTCAGGGGGCGGATTACCCGATGAGACCTTCAGTGGCAAGCGTCCCGTTCGCGCAGGTATTCACATTGAAGTGGCGCTGCCACAATATGCTGGCGAACGTCAGTTGTCACTCAGCTTAACTTCCCCAACGATAACCACCACCCATGAACTCGGAACAGTGACCGTCTACCCGGACGAGACCAGCGCCAGAATCAGCGCACCACCCACATTGCCAGATAATACGATCTATCTTGAAAAAGAGGCGCAGTGGCAAGCGGGGCTAACCATTTTACCCCCGGAAACTGATGCAAAACTACAGCTGATGCTTCCGACATCAGCGATCCACCAGGATAATGAAGGGGAATTTATATATGTTATGCATGGTGCAGAGTTCTTTGAGCGACGACAGGTAGTCACGGAAAAAACAGAGCAGGACAAGGTCATCATCGTGCAAGGGGTAAATGCCAATGAACGTGTCATTGTAGATGGCGGTAACATCTTGCATGACGATAATGAAAAGCACTCACCCCATAACCACTAACCACCGCTCACCTCTGCATAATATCAACCGCTCTTTCTTGACAGAGGTGAATCAAATCGTTAACTTGATTTTCATCTTCACATCAGGAAACCGCTGATTAACACCCTTTTAAGCCATACAATATTGCATATTTATGTGCCAGCATTTTAGAAAACTACTACGTCATTTTAAAAGCACTCAGCAGTAAAAGAAGATGTGATAGCGACTTAAATGGACTGGTTATCCAGCAACCAGGAGGTAGTCGGTGAGCGATCGATCAACTAACACCAGCCAGTGGTCTCTTGTGGTACAGCGTGTAACCTCAGAGAGTGT